>NZ_JBQZGD010000016.1:0-79430 GCF_052691955.1 Myroides sp. TSA_177.3 | reverse complement strand
TAAAAGCAACACCCCAACCTTCCAATCGGATCGTTGGGGTTTTGTTATTTAGTGGGGGGTATTGTTTAGTGGATAAAAAGAAACACCCTACCACCGTTATACCATTAAAAAAGCTTCGACTTTAACTAACGACAATGATAAAGTGTTTCGAAAGGTAAAGTACAGCCGAAGACTACAAAAAAGCAACAGTGAATTTTAGTTGACAGTTTACTGTTAACGGTTTACGGAAGATTATTCTATTAAAAGAGAGTTAGAACCGTTAGCTGTAAACCGTCCACAGTCAACTAAAATGTAGTTGGGTTTTAAACAACTATTTATTATAAAAGAGAATCGAAACTGTTAGCTGTAAACTGTTCACAGTAAACTATTTTATCGTCGGTGGAGTAGTAAAGAGGAACGCAGTGAGTCTAAGGCTACGACAGTGGGGATAAATAATTGTGGTTTGAAATAGTCCTTTTTTACTTTGAACTAAAGACTACAATTGAAAAGTACAAAAACAGCTAAACGAAAATCAAACGATTGTAAGTATTTATTTTTACAACATAGTAATTGATTCATTAAAACAAAGTAAATCGATTCCATAGTTATAAAATTTGATTAGTTAACCTTACGACTAAACACCCCAAAGAGACAACGCCAATCAGCGCATAAACAAACGCTGTTAAAAAAAGCGCCAACTACACAATAAAAAGAAAGACTACCGTATGAAATAAACAAATGAATTGCGATATTTACTTTGTAGTTAACTTAACATAATAAACAAAAAAAGAAGTAAAGTAGTTGTTGAAACAACAGCAAAACACCAAAAAGTTAGCGCCTATACAGACGCACATTGAAATACACTGTAGATAAACCCACTGAAACTGCATAGGTAAAATAAAGGGCAATGGTATCATAGCGACCATGTATCTCATTGCTATATTATTTTTATTGGTATTCGATGCACTTCGTGAGGGTAGTACATCGTATATTACAGATGTTTTAGGAACACCGGTACAGTACGTGGAGTATTTACCATTTGGAGAAGTGATGGTGGAACAAAGCACCAACAACCTCTTGGAGAATGTGTATAAATTCAATGGTAAGGAACTGTATACACAAACAGGGTATTACTATTACGGAGCGCGATATTATGATCCGGGAGCAAGTATATTTTTGAGTGTGGACCCGTTGGCAGAACAGTTCCCAGCATGGACACCGTACCATTATGTACACAATAATCCGATTAATTTGATTGACCCAACGGGAATGAGTGCGGTTGATGGAGATTACTATGATAAACAAGGAAACTGGTTGTTTAATGATGGAATAGATGATAATAAAGTTTATGAGGTAAGTCCAATGCCTGGAATTGCACCTGGAATTGAGGGATCGGGAGCAAATAAAATTGAATATATAGGACAAACGAAAGATGTATTTAAAACTTGGGATCCTGTAACTAATGATCGGATCTTGGAACTTCATCCTGCTATAAGAATGAAAACATATAATTTTATCAATGAAACGGAAAAAGATCTTAATATTCAATTGAGGGTTACTACAGGTTTCAGAAGTGATAAAGAACAAGAATCTCTTTATTGGCAGAGTAGAGATGGAAGTGGTGCTCCTTGGGCAACGAATGCTCGTTCAGATCAAAGTTACCATAACTATGGATTAGCAATAGATGTTGTTGAAATTTCACAAGGTAGTGCTGTATGGAATACTAGTTGGAATGAAATTAGCGAGATTGGAAAAAAATCAAGGTTTTAACTGGGGAGGAGATTGGAAAAAAAGTATTGATAGGCCACATTTTGAGATGAGTTTTGGGAATAGTACAAAATCACTTTCACAAAAACCACTGGAGAATGGCTATAAAAAACTTAGATGATGAGAATAGAAATTATTTTAATTAGCATGTTTATTTTGACCGTTTCTTGTCAAAAAAAGAGTGATAGTGGACAAGTAGTAGATATAAAAACTGAAAAATATAATTATATCATAAATGATACATTAGCTTATCTTACACAAATTGATAAAGAGAGCATTAAAGATACTATTATAGATGTTTTACCATATTTTAATACTGCTAAATTTCCAAAAATATATAGATTAGGAGGAATAGCTTATGAACCTTTTTTCTTAAATGGAGATTTAGTAAAGATTAATTTAATTTTTGAAGGAGATAGAGAAACACTAACTAAAACTTACTATTTTAATAAACAAAAAGCTGTTTTCTATGTTGTACGAATCTATACTATTTTTGACCCACCTAAGTGGGAAGAAAATTCAAAGATAAAAGAGATTAAACAATCTGATTATTATGTTCTTAATGGAACAATAATAAAATCAAAAGGAGATGATATTTCTGATTTAGAAATATCTAATGATATAATTGAAGTTATGAGGTTGGTGGGGTTGTTATCACTATATCCCTGATTCCACGGATTTAACTTCGTTCAATTCGGCTAAAGCCTCGGGTGCAGTCTGTGCGTCTAAATAAAAGAAAACCCCGTTAGTTGAAAGATTAGCGGGTTTGTTTTTTATAAAATAGCTTTAGCAGGTCTTTTTCAATTGAAATAAACTTTATTTTTATAAGGACAGGTGGTCTTGTAAATCAAGGTTAAGTTCGCGGGCGGGAAAAGTTGAATAGATGTGGATGAGTGTAGATCCGTTGGCGGAACAGTTCCCAGCATGGAATCCGTACCATTATGTACACAATAACCCGATTAATTTGATCGATCCGACAGGGATGAGTGCTGAAGGAACAGGAGAAGGCGACAATAATTCTTCAACTTTGAAGGAAAAAATCGCATTAGGTTTTATTAATTTAATTAATCTCGTTGGATCTTTAGGAGCTGTAGTTAATGGAGATAAACCTGGTGATTTTATGCATAACCTTAGTTATAGTCAGGATGGAATGATGTATATAACGGAACAATCTTTATTTATTTATTTATTTATGCAGCAAATCAAGCAAACAGAGCACCATCCAAAGGAGAACTGAAAAATACTTATGCTAAAAATACTTTTGAAGGTAGTAAATTTGCAAAGAGTGTATCTCCTGCTTTAAGTTCAAGAGGAGCTGTGCGCTCAATGAAATATTCAGCTGAATGGAAAAATGCTAGTTTATCAGATGCAATAAAAAAATATGCTCCTAATTCAACTGGGTATAGTACACCAAAGGGGAAAAGTATTTATAATAATTCAAAAACAGGAATACAAGTTGTACATGATATTGAAGGGAATTATTTTAGAATTGAAGATACAAATATATCTGGAAAAAGAAATTATTTAGATATGGATGGTAATATTCCAAATAATAAGACCATTAATGGAAAGCAAATGGGAAGAAGTCAAAGTGAATATAATAGAGAAACTCATTTTAATAATATAGATTAAAGATGTCAAAAGTAATATCGGTACCTAAAGACAAAGAAGCAGAATCTGCGTTAGATTATAATAATGCTAAACCAGAACAACTTGTAGAGTTGAAGTTAACTAATGAGGAATTTGATATATTATGGGAAGAAGGAATTTTTTCTTTAATTAATAGAATATCAGGTAGTAATATAGATGATTTTGAAGATGAACATATAACTGATCTTGATGTTATTAGTTTGGTTTTAAAAGAGTTGAAAATGTGTGATGCACATTCAAAGGATATTGTGAAAATGTTTGAATTAGCTTTAGAGTATAGAACCAGTGTTCATTTCTATTTTTAAAGATACTGTACCAAAAACTGTATAACTATAAAAAATAAACCCCAATCGCGCGGATCTAACTTTGTTCAATTCGGCTAAAGCCTCGAGTGCAATCCGTGCGCCTAAATTATAAAAGAAGAAAAACTCGTTAGTCGAAAGATTAGCGGGTTTTGTATTTTATAAAATAGATTGAATTTTTCTCTTAGCGATAAAAGCATCAATGACGGAAAATATATGTTCACAATCTTTTTTTTCAAACTGAGACACTTCTAAAATGCATATGCTGGTTTCTTTATTGATGCGTATAATCTTCTTTACCTGTTAAGTTGTCTAAAGAAATTTCTAAGATATCTGTTATTTTATGAGCAATATCAACTGAGGGGAAAACCTCGTTTCGTTCATATTTACCGAAAATCTCACTATAGGCTTCAATCTTTTTACTAAGGGTGTTGTTTCAATTGAAATAAACTTTATTTTTATAAGGACAGTTGGTCTTGTAAAACAAGGTTAAGTTCGCGGGCGGGAAAAGTTGAGTAAATGTGGACCCGTTGGCGGAGCAGTTCCCAGCATGGACACCGTACCATTATGTACATAACAATCCAATGAATTTGATTGACCCTACGGGGATGGCAGCTGAAGATTCAACTGGAGGAGATGGAGGGAGATTAACAGCATGGAAAGTTTTCCCAAATAATAATAAAAAAGGAAGTTACAATGCTTACGAAGTAGCGAGTACAGATTGGGAAGGAGATCCTACAAATGTTTTCTCAGTACATAATAATAGTGGAACAATAGATACCTATAATAGTGTAAAAGAGCTTAATGATGCAGGAATAACAGATGTAAATTATCAGCGTAAAAATGATAAGAGTACGATGGGTAATTTGCAAATGGCTTATGATGGTTGGGTAAATGCAACAGGAGAGACTGCAAGGGCTAAGGAAACGATGTTGAATTATATAGATGGAATTGCATCAACAGTTATACCTATTGAAGGATTGCTTTTAGGAAATGCTGCTAAAGGAGGAGTATCTTTAGGGGCTAGTCGTACAGGGATTAAAAAATGGCTTTAAAATATAGGTAATTTAGAGAGAGATACATTGATTAAAAATATAGAAACTGCTGGTTTTAAAAGAATGAGTCCTACTAGTTCCCCAGTAAGCGTTTTTGAGAGAGGAGGTTTGAGGATCCGGTTGGATCCTCCTCAGTCAGGAACACCTTATAACCATATGCATTTGGAGTATGGGGGAAATAGTTATAATATTCTTCTTAATCAAGTAAATTATAGAAGTTCAGCAGCTCATATTTCAATAAAATAGAAAGATATTAATATGAAAAAAAAAATAGAATATTCATTTGACGACGAACCTATAAGCAAATTTTGCTATGATTTAGATACTCAAAAAATAGAAATTAATTTTAGAGGATACTATGATTTGATTAAGAATGTCTATATAAATGCGTCTTGTATTTGGGTTCTTAAAGATTGGGAGTATGCAAAAATCAAAGTAGGGGATGACCCAAATCGATATGAACTAGCTAATCATCTTGGTATTTTTAGCTTAATCTTGTATATGAAATATAACGATGATCAAGAATTGGAAATGCTTGTGATTACTGTAGATAATAGATATATCACCTTAATCTTTAAAGAACCGAAATTAAGTTTAAAAATAAATAACAATATTCTTTAATTTTTAGAAGTATCTTACTCATGTTTTGTTTAAGAGATATTTATAACACAAAACTCCTACAATTTTTGTTGTAGGGGTTTTCTTGTATAAAATAGTTTATAATTTTTTAGTCGTTCTTTTTCAACCAAATAAAACCATATTTTTATAAAGACAGTTGGTCTTGTAAAACCAAGGTTGAGTTCGCACAAAGAAAAAAGAGAGTAGATGTAGATGAGTGTGGATCCGTTAGAGGAAGAGTTTCCTGCATGGACACCAGCATCTCTCATATATAATGGTATGGAAGTTTTGTACCCAAATGGAGCATTAGAAGATTATGGAGAAGCACTAGCTACTTATAGAAAAGGAAATACAGGAGCTGTATTTAAACCAGAGTTATAGATGAGAGGGTATTATTATTTATTTTATAAATTATTTAATTTTTGGGAAAAGATTTCTTTTCCTAAATTTTGGAGCGCTTTTAAAGCAGAAGTTTCAATTATGGCTTTAGAAATCTGGTTGGTAATGTCTGTGGTGAATTATTATACGGTTTTTATTGATAGACACTTTTATTTGAATAAAATAGTGTTTATGCTTATAGTAGTATGTATTGTGATTGTTAACTTGAAATTTTTTACGTATTCAAGTGTGTGGAAAGATTACAATGTAAGATTTGAGCGATTATCTAAAAATCAAAACCTTATAGGAGGTATAATTGTATGGTGTATAATCTGTATGATAATATTAAATTTTATATACTCATTTTACTTGTTGTATCAATTAGATTAATTATCTGAGAAATGCCAATCTCTATCGCAATCGTTGTACAAGCGAGAGTCTCAAATCACCTCTCGGTGCTTTGAAAGTATTACAACAGTAGAGCAAGCTGAAGCGAAAGGATATAAAAATGTACAATCGGTGAGTAGCAGTATTGCTTTAAATAGTGGAACAGAGAGTTATATGTTATCCGAAAATGCAACAGTTACTGATATGAATACAAATGCAACAGTAAATACAGGTTTTAACTTAGCAGATGGTAGTTATATTGGTAAATTTGGTAGTAGCAAGTTTGAATCTTTGATGTTAGAAGGATTAAATAATATTTTTGAGAAAACCATTGATGATGCAAGAGATAATAAAAAAGAATCGTATAAATAATTAGAATGAAGAATATTATAATAACTTTTATAGGAGCAGTTATTGGTTGGGCATATTTTTTTTATGCACGTAAAAGCGATGCAAAAAGAAAAATGGAATGGTCTACTAAGATTTTATATTTTGGTTATGACCTTAAAGTTTTAATTATGGCTATAGTGGCTACGATTTTAACGATTTATTTTTTAGTAGATTATTTAATAAATGATGTAAATTCTTAATCTTTAAGTATTGTAGTAAATAATAGATTTACACCACCCCAACCTTCCAATCGGATCGTAGGGGTTTGTTTTTAGTTAACAGTTAACAGTTTACTGTTAGCGGTTGACAGCGTGAACAAAGTCAACTGTTTGTAAAAGAAAATCTAGTGTAAGGAAAATTTGTTTGTAGCTTTAAAAGGTTATCTTTAGAAGAGGTTTTGTTGTTGTAAAAGACGATGTAGAACTGTTCATTGTAAACGGTCAACTAAATACGATCCAGGAGCGAGTATATTTTTGAATGCGAATCCGTTGGCGGAACAGTTCCCAGTATAGACACCGTACCATTATGTACACAACAATCCGATTAATGTGGTGGATCCAACGGGAATGGTACGTGAAGGAAAAGATGATTGGGTGCATTAAAGGGGAGTAATAGTAAAAACCAATTTATAATTTCAACTGAAGAAGCTATAACTAGAGGAGTATTGTTCTATTTGGGAAATAAATTAGGAAAAGTAGGTAGTAGTCAATTAGAAAATAGGATGAATGAGGGATTAATAGATGCCTTTGATAAAGCATTAGATCATGCAAGAGATAAGGAAATAGGACCATATAAAAAGCAATTATGAAAAATATAATAGTATGTTTAGTTTTATCAATCATTAGTTGGTTATATTATTTTTATGAACGTAAAAAAGCCACACAAAATGAAGGTGATTGGATTGATAGATTTTGGAAATTTGGTTTGGATTTTAAAATATTGCTTATGGCAATAGGTACTGCTTTTCTAACTATTTTTTTTGTAATAGATTATTTTAGGGAGTAAAATATAGTTTATTAATTTAGGCTAACATTCTCAACCTTCCCAATCGGATCGTAGGAAGGGGGTTAGTTAACAGTTTACTGTTAACGGTTGACAGTGTGGCTTTATGTAAAAAACTATAAGAACTGTAAAGAGTAAACCGCCCACCATGAACCAACTAAAATATTAATACAACAGCAGAAGAAACAATAGGGAAGTGATACAGAAGAATAGAGCAGTATTTAAACCAGGATTATAGATGAAAATGTATTATTATTTATTTTATAGACTTTACAAGTTTTGGGAGAAGGCTCCTGCAAGATTTTGGAGTGATTTTAAATCAGGAATTTCTATAATCGCTTTAGAGGTTTGGTTATTATTTTCCTTGTTCAATTATTACTCTTTGATAAGAAACGAGAAACTAGATATTAGTTTTACTAGTCCCGTTATAATTTTTCCTTTAATTTTAATTTTTATAGTCAATTATTAGTTTTTTGTATATAATGATAAATGGAAATATTATGTTGCAGAGTTTGATAAAATCTCACGGAATAAAAACTTAATTAGAGGAATTGTTATATGGTTGATAATTGTGATAATAATAGTGAATTTCTTTGTGTCAGGTTATCTTGTGCAAAAGAATCTATTGCATTTATCCTAAACTAGCAGCATTTATGATTGGAGGTGAACTGCTTAATGCAGGGATGAATAAAGTTATTCCTGGATCAAAAAATGATTTAGGGAAAGAAATTCTTAAACAAGGAGCCTCTTTAAAATTTAAGATAAATGAGAACGAAGTTAAAAAAGAAAATTAATGGAATTAGTTTATTCTATCCTGTGTATTTTAGGAAGTAGTGTGTATTTAGCTTATTTATTTTGGAAAAAAAATAAAGATTCTAACTTTTGGGATAAGTCAATGCAAATAAAGGGACTTTTAGGAGGAATTGGTCTTTTTTTGATGGGAATAATAATGTTATATAGATATTTTTTTAATTAAATAGCTATATATCGTTTGAAAGATGTATGTAACACCACCCCAACCTTCCAATCGGATCAAAGGGGTTTGTTAGTGGAGAAGGGCGATGAGAAAAGGGCGGATGATGGTAATAGGAAAATTGAATTCAGAAAACAGCAGGGGTATCTATTAATAATTCAGAGATAAATGAAAGCGTTTTATTATTTCTTTTATAAGATTTATCTTTTTTGGGAAAACGGACCAATTCGGTTTTGGAGTCATTTTAAAACAGGGTTAACCATTATTTTTTTGGAAATATGGTTAGTATTGTCCTTATTCATATATTACAATGTTTTTATGGATAGGTATTTTCATTTAGACAGAACTTTATTCCTTACTATAAGTGCAATTATTATTGCAATTAATGTTTATTTTTTTAGTAATAGTGCTGATAAATGGATACTTTATAAAGAAAGCTTCGATAAAATAGCTACACGAAAAAATTTAATTGGAGGAATTATTGTTTGGAGTATTGTAGGTTTAATAGCCCTAAATTTAGTAGTTGCTTTTTATGTTATGGGTAAAATAGATTGGAATAAATATCGGTAATGGATAGGGAATCAAAAGTGATATTACCATAAAAAAACCTTGTAAAATATTTAATTCAAAGACGAACAATTGTTCGTCTTTGGTATTTTAAGCATTAAAACAAGAAAAAATACTTATTTAAAATTGAAAACTCTATTTTCAAAATAAGAAATAATATGAAGAAAATTATACTTTTATTATGCTTGTGTTCAATGAGTAGCATGAGAGCTCAAAATATTGATTCTAAAGTTAAGGAAACGATTTATCAATTTATTTTTAATGAAAATAAGTATAATGATAGATTGGATTGGAAGAATAAAGAGCAATTGGATATGCTGATTTATATTGAACCTATACATTCTAATATTGAAGGAATAGATATTTATTTTTTTAGAGTTACATTAAAACCATTACGAGCATATTTGTTAATAAGCCAAAAGAATGAAACGATAGTTATAGGAGAAAAAAATAAAGATATGTTTGAAGAATTGAAAGAATTATATGATTTCTTACTATGTTCAGAAGAAGACAAATTGAGTTTTCTTCAGTGTGTTTCAAATAATTTGTTTTTTATTTATCGAAATAATTTAGAAGTTGAAAATAGTAATAGAATAAAGGTAAATGGTGAATATATTAAATGATTAATGTTATTGACGTACGATATTGAATTGAAGTAGAAGATAAAGTGATTTGTATTGATAACGTTGGTAATTATGCTATAGAGAATAAGTATTTAGGTAAACTTAGTAATTTTCAGCTACTTCTGGATTATGATAAAGAGCCTATACCTGATTTTATTTTAAAAGAAATACAAAATAAGTATCCAAATGATTGGAATGATTACATAAAGAAATATGAGAATATAATTTTTATGGAATTCACCAAAAAAAATAACTTTCCAAAGCGAATCAAAGGGGGGATTATTGGAGAATGGAGATAGGAAAAGGGAGAAGGGACGTACAATATGGTGATGCATTAAATAAAAAGAAAGTACATATCTTGTACCAGCTAAGACCCAGTGTTAAAAGATGATTATAAATTTTAATCTAAGTACATGATGATAAAAAATAGTGTGGTATTAGTATTGGTTTTTCTAGCAGTTGCCTGTAGTAAGAGTGTACAGAGGTCAAATGATGAAGATCTAAAAGATACGGTGAGAGCTTTTAAAATGATTGAAATTCCTATGGAATATGATCATATTGAAGGAATTGGCCATGTCAAGGGGTATGTCCCTACTGCAGATATAGCGGTTCAAATAGCGGAGTTAATTCTTTTTCCTATTTATAAAAAGGAATTAATTCTTGAGCAACGTCCCTATCATGTTTTTTTAAAAAATAATTCTATTTGGTGCATAGAAGGGAATTTGTCAGATAATAGGGAAGGAGGCGTTTTTTATATTGAGATTCGCAAAAGTGATGGAGTTGTTTTGAAGGTATTGCATACTAAATAATAGCCAGCCATTAATGCAGCATAACTCAATTAACTTGGTTAATCTATGGGAGGATAAACCCTATTTTAGAGTGGTTAATGAATTGAGTAAGTCAGAAGATGAGGCAAATAAAATAAATTATAATTAGGTCCTAAAGGGAGCAAAAGAGCAATGAAAAAAGCAATTGTAGTAATAATTATATCATTTTTATATTTAAGTTGTAAGAAAGAGGATAAGAAAGTTGTGTATGATCATACAGGTAATTTTGTTTCATCTATAGTGGTAAAAGGTAAAGATACAATTAGTCGGGTAAGGTTTGTAGATGAAATGCTGAACGTTGATTTGAATAATCATTTTATTCATTTCGGAGATACATTATATGAACATAACAAAGATGGAAGTATTGCCTTGAAAATAGTGCCGCTAGAGCTGAATTATGCTTATTTTGAGTTATATACTTCTAAAGAAGAAAAACAAGTTTCAGGTTATATTAAAAATAATTTGAAAATCAATAGATGGAGGTATTACAAAGATAAGAAGTTGGACTATACGAATTATTATATTCTAAATGAGACCTCATCTTATTTATCTGAAATTGTTTATTATAATGCTGATGGTGCTATTAATGAAAAGAAAAGTAACTATTTAGATTGGAGATTGCCTGATACATTAATGATTGGAAAAACTATTGGCGATGTAAAGTATAAAAATAGTTGGAAGGATAATATACAGAACTATGTGTGTATTGGTTATAATATAAATGAGGATTTTACTAATCTGTTGAAAGTAAAAATAGATACATTTCCTTACCCAACTCAAAATCATGATTTTCTAGGTTTTGTGGCTTTAAAATTTAATCAATTAGGTAGACAAAGAGTAAAAGGTTTTGTTTATGAAACGAGGTTTAATGAAACTGAAAAAAATGATGTAAGGCTAGAAATTTCACATCGATACTTTGAAAAAGAGTTTTTTATTATTCCACGACCAGATACTATACCAATGGATAAAATAATTAATTACAACAATTTTAAATTGAAGGAATGAAGTAATAACTACTCCAGCGTTTCGGATCTGATCAAAGGAGGTATTTGGTTTACAGTTCACGGTTTGTAGTAAATTAGATCTTGTGTAGTAATAGTGTAGAAATGGATTCTAGCGAACAACTAGGACTTCTACAAGATGAAAATCGGGAGGAGGTTTTATTGATAGACCTAATTTTAGTACACTTAAAAATGGAAATGCGAAAGACACTTTTTATGACAAAAATTCTAAACAAGTTAGGGATTAAGGTTTTCTTTTTGTTGTTTTTGACTCTAGTTGGATGTGATAAATATAAAGAATCCTATCGTGGTTATGCTTTTGTACAAGTTTATGAGACTGAGGGAGGAGATTCAAATATAAATTTTTATTTGATGGATCAATATTCTAAGGGAAAATCATTTGATCAAAATATAGAACAAATTCAAAAAATTAAAACAATTATTCTAACTACAGATAATAATGCTGATCTATTAAAACATATTCAAAGCTTAAAAAGTCTTAGGGGGAATAATCCTCATAATGAGTTAATCTATTATTTGGTTTATGTAGATTTTGCAGTAAAAAAAGCCTATTTGCTAAAAAAAAATAATTTAGAGCAGGAATTAGTAGGAAAAAAAATGGATATAGAAGCTTATCATTACTTAGTAGAAGACTCAGATGTAGAATTTCACAAGTTTAATGTAGTAGAACTTTTAAAAGGATATTAAAGTTTTTTCCTTTAGTATAATACAATGTTGGTTTGAGTTCAAAATACAGCAAATTTTAATAAAACAAAGGCTCCAACATAGGTATAAACACTTAACTTAGAAATAGAAGATGATAAAGCATTTTTTTGTGATGATAATTTTATTGGGAGGACTTATGTCGTGTAAAAAAGATAGTAAGAAATTAGATGAAGATTATGAACCTTTTAAATATACTTTCAAATACCCTGATACCGTTTATGTAGGTGAATCTCACTATAGCGAGGTATTGTACTTTAGTGATTTAGACACGATAACCACAAGTTTTGACGATGAAACTTATAAACGATATGTTTATATGTGTATGAAGAAAACAAAAAATATTAATTACGATTTTAAGACCCTTAAGAATAGCGTTTTAGATACTTTAGGGGCTCTTAATAATAGAAAAATTCCAATTGGAGAAATTGAGTTTTCTGAGGCAGGAATACACTATTTAGATGGGTATGTTGTGGATGAAGTAATTTTTACAGTTCCAATAGAAGGAGAATATGATAATAATGGAGAACCTCTTTATAGGTATATCGTTCATGAAAATAGGATTACAAAAAAAGTAGTTGTCATTAATAAAGAATAAAACGATGCACATCAGATTTTTTCTTATTGTTTTTATACTATCTCAAGGGATATATGCACAGCATAAAAAGAGCTATATTTTTTTTGAAACTAATCAGCCGATAGAAGTTAAGTTTTTTGCTCAAATGCAAAGTAAAAACGATGAAGTTAAACCAATTGAAAGAAATCTTTTTTCGTTCAATAATCAAAATGTATTTTTTGTTGAGGTAAATAATAAATGGATTAAAATAGATTTGAGAAAGTATGAGGCAGATCAATTTTTTAATATAAAACTAGATCTGAATGTGGAGTCAAAAGGCACTGTTTACAAATATAAGAGAGGAGATGACATTAGGATAGAGGACAATTGTAAGGATGAAAAATGTGACGTTGTAGTAATTGAATTTCCTAAAATAATATCTTCTGAAAATCAATATCACACTACTATTAATACTGTTTTTTCAAAGTATATTTTTGATTCACTCTTTTAGTGAAATAGAACAAGCCTTGCTACAAAAAAATGAAATTACACAAGTGATAAAGAAATTTCGACTATAGTATGAGAATTAATCAAGTTATTATAATTATTCTTTTTAGTATTCTATATGCCTGTGATTCATAGTAAGATAGGGTGTTTGTGCTTTGTGAGGTGGTGAGGTGGTGAGAAGATGAGACATTCTTCTTTAACCGAAGAAATCATCAAAAAAGCCTCTAGTAAAAAAACAAAAAAACAAAAAAGCAATACTCTAATCAGTTGCTCCGCTCTGTATGTCCTGACGAAGGAAGGGTCGCATCCCGCGCTCACACTAGAAGGTGAGGTTTGTGCTTTGTGAAGTTTGTGAAATCGTAGGTTTGATCGATTAAAGAGGATTGTTGCAAAAAAGCAAAAAAGCAAAAAACCAAAACCAATTTACTTAAAAGCCAAAACCATCTTTACAAAAGAGAATTTACCCCAACGTAAGTCAAATAAAGAGCGTCAAATGTTTGAAAAGGCTGTAAAAATAAAAGGTGTTTGAGCGTAGCGAGTTCTTTTATTTTCAGCCTTGAAAACTAATTTGACCTTTATTTGGGTTAGTTGAAGGGTTTTTTGTTTCTTTTTTACCCTTTAAAAAAGAAAGGAGTCTTTGTAGGTTTGTTTTTTGTGAAGTTGCAAGAATCGCTGTAATAGAAAGTTTATTCTTTTTTTATAAGGAATTACCAGTCCGATCGCGCTCACGAATAGTATGTCTCCCTGACGCAGGAAGGGTCGCATCTCGCGCTCACGCTAGAAGGTGAGAAGATGAGGTTCTTCTTTAACCGAAGAAATCATCAAAAAAGCCTCTAGCAAAAAAACGAAAAAGCAAAAAAGCAATACTCTAATCAGTTGCTCCGCTCTGTATGTCCTGATGAAGGAAGGACCGCTCCTGCGCTCACCTTCTCACCCTCTCACCCCCCATAACCCCTAACTCATAACCTCACCCCCAATTCTCTCTTAAATTATACCCATTCGCGAATTATACGCCAAAGACAAATTGTATCTTTGGCGTATAGTTTTGAAACGTAGAGGAGTAATACGATAATTTTAGATGCAGTACGAGAAAGAGAATCAAATTGGAGATAAAAACGAACATTGGGTAAGTTGTGAAGTTTGCTTGGGATTGGGAAAAAAGAGCAAAAGGAGAAGCAAGCAACAGCGGCAACACGGTGTGACAGCACCTGCTTTATCTGAGCAGAACAATGGCGTAGGACAAGCTCCAAAAGCTCCTCAAAAAATACAGAAACCTTGTAAGCATTGCTTGGGTATAGGACTCGTACGCAGTAATATACCACCCGTTAATAATCCGTCTAAATATCCGCATATCGCTATTGTTGGAGGCGGAATTGGTGGTATCGCTTTAGCAGTTGCGTGCTTGCATCGCGGTATTCCATTTACCCTATTTGAAAGAGATCATGCTTTTGCTGAGCGTGCACAAGGATACGGACTTACCCTACAACAAGCCAGTAAAGCATTGCGTGCATTTGGAATCACTGCAGTAGAAGGTGGAGTAGTGTCTACCAAACATATAGTACATGCAGTCGACGGAAAAGTGCTAGGGGAATGGGGAAAGCGAAAGTGGATTGGAGCAGAAGAAGATAAAACGGCAAAGCGAAATAATATTCACATTCCCCGACAAGTATTGCGTCAAATGTTGATTCAGCAATTGGGGGGAGAGCAGCGAATGCAATGGGGGCATCAACTCATCGATTTACAATACAGTTCTTCTAAAGTGAATTTGACATTTCAGGTTGACGATCAGCTCCGTAGTTTTGATGCAGATCTTGTGATAGGAGCAGACGGCATTAGAAGTACGGTACGCCGTAAATTAATTGGCGAAGATCAAACACCCTTGCATTATTTAGGCTGTATGGTTGTATTGGGCATTTGCCCCTTAGAAAACCTCAGAGACGTACAATCGCCCTTATTAGATGGGGAAACTGTATTTCAAACTGCAAACGGTACCGAGCGCATGTATATGATGCCCTATACCAAAGACAGCATCATGTGGCAATTGAGTTTTCCGATGGATGAAGAAGAAGCAAAAGCCTTGAGTTTGGCGGGGGCAAAAGCACTAAAAGAAGAAGCGTGCAGACGCATTCAGTGGCATAATCCTATTCCTGAAATACTTGATGCAACGCAGGAAACGACCATATCGGGATATCCCGTATACGACAGAAGTTTATTTGATCCAATGCTCTTGCAGAAGGCTGGGCCTGTAAGTTTATTAGGTGATGCTGTGCATCCCATGAGTCCATTTAAAGGGCAAGGGGCAAACCAAGCCTTGCTTGATGCTTTGAGTTTGGTACATCAATTAACGACTGCTTGTCAGGCTGTTCCAGATTGGAAAACCTTAGATCTACGCCAAGCCATATTAAGTGAATACGAAGTAGAAGTAAGTAATCGAAGTAGTGCAAAAGTAAAAGGGTCAGCAGCAGCAGCAGCATTTTTACACTCCGATGTTGTACTTCAAGAAGGTGACCAAACGATTGGTGCTAAGTGGAAGTCAAGGACTTCGCAGGAGTAATACGATTTAAAAAGGCTTATAAAACAGTCCATCTTGTTCAGAGAAGTTCACTTCCTTTTTTGGTGTAACATCATAAAAAAACGCCTGAGTAGTGTACCCAAGCGTTTATTTCTATGTAAAATCTAATGTTTTATTTGCAATACATTAAAACTTATACCCAACACCTAATTGGAATACTCTGTGTTGTCCATCAGCATCTTTCAAAATGTCCGTCAAACCAAGGTTATATCGTGCATCAAAGAATAATCCAAAAGAAAGATCATATGCTACACCAAAATTTAAACCAAAGTCAACTTTGTTTGTCATAGATTTAATGTTGTTTGTTATTGAGGTTTTTTCATTCCCTAAACGAAGATCTGCTGTTGATTCTGCTTTTACTAAGAATCCTAGTTGTGGACCTGCTTGAATACTAAAGCCTTCTGCAACATAGTATTTTGCCATAACAGGGACGTTGATGTAATTCATGTTTACTTGCATGTTAGTAACACGTACACCATCTATTAGAAGATCGTTTTTACCCTTCGCTCCTTGCATAGAATATTGAAGTTCAGGTTGGATAGAAAACTTATCAGTCACAAAGATCTCAGCTGCGGCCCCAATATGGAAACCAGCTTTACTTTTCATATCTGAGTCGTCACTGACAGTTGAAATGTTTAAACCTGATTTAACTCTAAATCGAACGTCTTGTTTGTCCGATTTTTCAGGTGTTTGTGCATGAGAAATTGCACTAAATGCGAAAATAGCCAAAAGGCTAGTAATCATTCTTTTCATTTGTAATTGTGTTTATGTTTTATAGTTAGCTATTAGTTCTGCTTGAAGAGAATAAACGCTAGATGTTATATAAAAGAGGATAATCTACATTATCCTCTTTTCAATTTTTAGAATTTATATCCTACTGAAAGTTGGAACACACCATTCTTGATAGATTTACCTTCTTTGTTTACTTTACTTAGACCTAAGTCATAGCGAGCATCAAAGAATAGTCCAAGAGGTAATTCATAACCTGCACCGAAGTTTAAACCAAAATCTACCGTGTTTACATTGTCTTTAACATCGATACCTCCTTCTTCTGCTTTTACGACAAATCCCACTTGTGGACCTGCTTGTACGCTTAATCCATCCATTATGTAGTATTTAGCCATAATAGGCACATTAATGTAGTCTAAATCAACTTTTGAACTGTAACTTCCTTTAGCTTTTGCTCCTTGTGAAGAGTATAAAATCTCCGGTTGAATGGCAAATTTCTCATTTAAGAAGATCTCTGCTAATGCTCCTACGTGGAAGCCTGTTTTACTTTTCGTATCATCTGCGCCAGAAAGATTAGAAATGTTCAAACCTGCTTTTGCTCCAATTTTAATATCTGGAGTTTGTGCTAATGCAGCGCCGCTAAAAGCGAAAATAGCCAATAGGCTCATAGTAATTTTCTTCATATGCATTGAGTATTTATAAGGTTAAATTCATGCTAAAAGTATTAAATATAATTTTAAATAAAAACCAAAATAAATTGTATTTGTATAATTTCTCAAAAAATAAACTAAAATGATAAAATAATGTGATTTTTGTGTTGTTAATAAAATAAAATAATAGAATTAAGTCCCCGAAAGGGGAAAAATAGATAATTATATTTTATTTTTTTTGCCTTTGAGTGCTGAATACACTTCTTTTAACTATATTATAGTCTTAGGAAAGAGGAAAAAATACTAGAATTTTCAATTTTTAATGACATCTTTGTATGTAAGAGAGATATTGGTATGGAGAAACAAGTAATTATAGATAAAGTATGTGCCTTAGAATTTGCGGTAAAAGCAATTAGTGGCAAATGGAAGATTCCTATCATTTGGCGCATCAATGAAGGAGAGAAGAGACCTAGTGAGTTTTTGAGGGGAATTGCTACAGTGGATCGTCGAGTGCTCAATCAACAACTAAAAGAGTTAGAGGAAGTGGGCATCTTGAGTAAACAACGTTTTGATGAAGTTCCTCCACGGGTAGAATACACTTTAACACCTTTAGGATTACAATTAGTCGAAGTTTTAAAACAACTCAATGCGTGGGGAGAAATTTTATTGGAAGATCAACTTCCTTAAAAAGAAGAATCTCGTTCGGCAAGTAGTTATACTTAAAAATGCAGAAACAGTTCAAAAACATAGTAGTTTTACTACTAATCGCATCTAAAAAGAAGAAGAATACTCGAAAAATATAAAGAAATGCCCTTTTTTGTAGGAATTTGAATTAAAAAAAGTTGTCAAAAGAACACTTTTTTTTAGTTTTTAGTGTGTTATGTTTAAAATTATAAGAACAGATGAGAATTTATTTCATCTGTTTTTTTTATTGTATTAAATTAAAATTAAAAAAGCATAACCTTGTATTTTTTTCTTGCTTATTACGTAGAATGTTATTTCCTTTGTTAGGGAATTAAATAAATGAGTGGAAATTCATTTCTAAGTCAATCACTCCTCTTTTTTAGTAAGGCAGAAAATGGGATATCGTGGTTTACGAGTAATGGATTTCAAGTTTTTAATTTGAAAAGGGTTAATAGGAATTCTGTTTAATTGTTTGTTGTTTCGAAATAGTACCTTATACTTTCAAATTAAAAACACGTAGTAAAAACAACCTGTTTTTAGTACACAAGAAAAATTTATGAAAAAGAAAAAGCAGGATGTTTTATTGTCCTGCTTTTTCTTTTTAATTTCGAATCTTTATTGTCTACGAAAGTAAAGTTAAAAAGCTATGTCTCCACAAACTCAATTGCATATTGTACAAGCAACGCCTCAACATATACCTCAAATTCAAGATTTGATTCATCATGCAACACAGCTTAGCTATACATCATCACACGAAAATACAAAAAAGAATAAAAGTATAGCAGAATTAATTCACCAAAAAGAGATGTATTTGGTGTATGAAGAAGAAATACTTTGTGGATGCTTTGCATTTAACTCGCAAGGTTACGCAGCAGCGTTGGTGTTTTTTTGTTGTTTGACAGATGAAAAGGAGGGAGAAATAGGGCAGGAGCAAGTGAAATGGAACAGCTTATTAGAAGCTGTCCAAAAACAAGCATGCGTATCTTCTTTTAGTTATTTAACTGTGATTGTAACACCAGCAATGCAAGCGTGGTATGAAGAACGAGGTGCGAAACAGTCCAAAGTAGTAGAAGACGCAACAGATGCAGTGGAATATTACCTTACTGTGGTCGATCAACCTTGGATCGATTTACCGACTGCAGGTTTGGTTTGTGTGAAAGATAAACAACTCCTATTGGCTTTTAGTAAGAATAAACAAGCGTGGTATTTACCAGGTGGAAAAATTGATGCAGGAGAGGATAGTCAGCAAGCACTTAGACGCGAGATCGAAGAGGAGCTATCTTTGGTTCTTCAACCCGAGCGACTTTCCTTTTTGACGCATATTGTCGCCCCTGCTTATGGGGAGAAAAAGAATATCCTCATGCAGCAAGATTGCTATTATTACGAATTAGAAGAGGATACTATTACAATTGCTAATGAAATCGGCGGAATCCAGTACTTTACAAAAGAGGAATACATCCGCGATCAAATTCCCGTTCCTGGGGTATTGAAGGTTTTTGAGTATTGTAATTTGTGAGGTTTGCTCTTTGTGAGGTTTGTGCTTTGTGAGGTTTGTACTTCGTGAGGTTTGTGCCTTGTGAGGTTTGTGCCTTGTGAGGTTTGTGCTTTGTGAGGTTTGTGAAGTAGTAGGTTTTATCGATTAAAGAAGATTGGCAAAAAAGCCTTTTGCCAAAAAAACAACTCTCCATTCTGTATATCCACTTAGTGTGTTCTGCTGACGAAGAAAGCATCGCATCGGTCACTCCTATATGTAAAGATTTGTGAGGTTTTACAGTTCACTGTAAACCGTTAACCATATAGGATGCGACCCTTCCTTTGTCAGGGACATACGAATCGGACAAACACAGTGGAGACTGGGACGGAGAATCTCATCTCATCGCCTCATCTTCTCACCCTCTCACCCTCTCACCCTCTCATCGTCTCACCCTCTCATCGTCTCACCCCCTCAAACTATTTACAATAAAATTAACACCATAAATGCTTGAGTTTTTTGAAAAAAAAATATTTTTGTTGCATGAAATACGCAGCAATAGTCGTTTTATTTTTCTTTGTCAATTTTATCGCTACACCCACAATCGCGGTGTTAGCGGGTATTGAACTTGATATCCCTATGCTGACGATTTCTGAAGAGAATAAAAAACCCATTACCAATGCAGAGGAAGAAGAAAAAGGTCACTTTCATGGGTTACATCCTTTTCAAGAGGATTTTCTATTGCAAGATAGAGATGAATCAGGACTTCATTATGCACAATTAAAACTCGTGTACGAATCGTTAGAATTCGACGTTTTATCCCCCCCTCCCGAATTTTTTATTGCTTAATTAAACCGATGTGTAATGCGTAATGCATTAGACGGGGTAGTGATGTATGCTTTGTAAGGTGTGCAGGTTGTCTATGGACTTTTTTTATTGGAAATCGAAGCGCAGTGAAAATCGAAACGAAGTGAAAATCGGAACGCAGTGTAGATTCATCGAACACCAAAATCAATATGAGATAGGTGAGATATATTCATCGAACACCAAAACCAATATAAAATAGGTGAGATATATTCATCGAACACCAAAATCAATATGAAATAGGTGAGATAAAAGAGAGAATTTTTTTCTGCTTGAAAACGATTCTTCTTTCATCGATAGATTTCACGATTTTGCAAAAAAGCACCTTCACAAAGAACGATTTCACTTAATGAAGAAGAGAGAATTTTTCTGTTTGAAAACGATTCTTCTTTCATCGATAGATCTCGCGATTTTGCAAAAAAGCACCTTCACTCCCCCCATCAACAGTAAACTGTTTTAATTTTAAGTAAACAAAAATGAAATATCGTATGCAAGTAGCAACATGGAAAAAAAGTGTTGCTCCAGGCCTTGTGGTCTTTTTAGTCGCACTTCCGCTTTGTTTGGGAATTGCGCTAGCTTCAGGTGCGCCTCCAATAGCGGGAATTATCGCTGGAGTAGTAGGGGGAGTTATTGTTGGATTTATGAGTAATTCCAACGTCAGTGTAAGTGGTCCCGCTGCGGGATTGGCTGCCATTATTTTAGCCGCTATTAGTGAGTTGGGATCCTTTCAACTTTTGCTAACTGCGGGAATCCTTGCGGGTATTATCCAATTAGTATTGGGGTTTCTACGGGCAGGGGCTATTGCCAATTTCTTTCCTTCTAGTGTGATTGAAGGAATGCTTGCGGGAATTGGAGTGGTTATTGTTATCAAGCAATTGCCTTTAGCATTCGGAGTGAGTACATTAAGTGATGTGCAGGATATAGCGTCCATTCACAAAGGAACTCTGTTGATGACGGTGCTTTCTCTGGCTATTTTAATAGCGTGGAGCAAGAGTAAAAGATTAAAGAAAATTGCCTTTTTACCAGCTGCTTTGGTGGTTGTGGTGGTTGGGATTTTACTGAATCAATTGTGGATTTATACGGGTAGCTCTTGGGCCATTGATGCTTCACAAGTGGTGGCGATTCCAGTATTAGATGGTCTATCTTCTATTAGTTCTTTGCTCGTTTTTCCAGATTGGACCGGATTGACTAATCCAACGGTTTGGATTGTGGCAGGTACCATTGCTATTGTGGCTTCCATCGAAACACTATTGTGTATTGAGGCAACAGATCGTTTAGATCCATTAAAACGACATACTGATACGAATCGCGAATTGAAAGCACAGGGAATAGGTAATATTATCAGCTCTTTGATTGGAGGGTTACCGATGACTTCTGTGGTTGTGCGTTCATCAGCTAATGTCAACGCAGGTGGATTGTACAAAGCTTCTGCAATTATCCACGGCGTGTTTTTACTACTCGCTGTAGTTGCACTTCCTTTTGTATTGAATATGATTCCGTTAGCTTCTTTAGCAGCGGTATTAATCTTAGTGGGATATAATTTAGCTAAACCCGCTGTATTGCTTCACTTTTGGCATAAAGGTTATACGCAATTTGCGCCATTTATTGTAACACTTGTTATGGTTGTTGCTACAGATTTACTGATGGGTGTATTAGCGGGAATGGTAGTGAGTATTGCCTTTTTATTATTGGGTAACGTGCGCAAAGCATTTTCAATGCAGCACACCGTGAAAGATGAACAACTTGTGTATACACTTACGTTAGCACAAGAAGTATCCTTCTTTAATAAAACAGCCATTAAAAACAAATTGCATCAACTACCTGATAACTGCCATTTGGCAATTCAAGCCAAACAAATGGGGTATATCCACATGGATGTTCTCGAAATGATTCAATCGTTTATTAACGAAAAAGCCAGAGAAAAGAACATCGCAATTACTACGACGGGTTTTCATAAATCCATTCAAATCAGCCAAGGGCAATCTAATCTTATTTTATCACATCGTAAAACGATATAACTATGAACTCATTTACAAAAGAAATATTAGCAAATACAACACCAGAGCAAAGTTTAAACCTATTATTAGAAGGAAATAATCGCTTTGTCAATAATTTAAAATTCAATAGAAACTTCTTGCATCAGCTTCAAGAAACGAAAGATGGTCAACATCCACATGCAGTGATTTTGAGCTGTATGGATAGCCGCGCTCCATTAGAACACGTGTTAGATCAGGGAATTGGAGATATCTTCAGCTTGAGAATCGCAGGAAATGTATTGACTGATGAGGTGATTGGTAGTATGGAATACGCTTGTCAGGTGGTTGGAAGTAAATTGATTCTCGTTTTGGGACATAGTCGATGTGGTGCGGTAACTGGTGCTTGTAACCATACAAGTTTAGGTAAACTAGATACTATTTTAGAGCGTATTCATCCGATTGTAGAAAAAGTACGTGAGAAAAACCAAGGAAAAGAATTAAGTCAAACGGAATTAGTAGAGTTAGTGACGATGGAAAATGTTCGTTCCATTGTAGAACAACTGCAACGAGTAAGTCCTTCTTTAACCCAATTAATTGAAGAAGGTCAAATCGGTGTCGTAGGCGGATACTACGATGTCGTAAGCGGAAAAGTAGAGCTGATTTGTTAGTATGAGGAATACTTTGTTAACGTTGAGAAGTCCCCAGCTCGGGGACTTTTTTTTACGCCTTATTGCCTTAGAAAGGAACTTGGAATAAGATCTTTCTAACTTAAATAAAAACACAATAATTCACATATTGTCATTTTTAATGTATTTTAAGTGGTTATATGCGAATATTTTGTATTTTTATAGAAAGGAATCAATTGTTAATTTATTGATGGAAGTGTAATTATTTAAAATATTTTCATCTCTTAGGGAATTGTGTGGTGCTTATTTGTGCGTTTTCCTTTATTCTATAAAGGTTTGAGGGACGTAAGGGTGAAAAAGTTAACAGTTGCTTGTGAAAGAGTCATTTTTAATTTTAATTATTAAATAGGTCAAACGATGTTAGACGCAAATGATGTTATCAGAAGATTAAAACAATTGCTGGGATTCAAAACGGATTTGGAACTAGCCAATTTATTGGGAATCAAGCCCAATACATTATCCTCATGGAAGATACGAGAGACGTTGCGTTATGATAAGATTATTGAGGTATGTAAGCAACATAAAATTGACCTGAATGAACTGTTTTTAACCCATCCCAATGCTGTGTATAAAGGAAATTTGGAGGATCGAGTAGTAAAAATGATTTCAGTTGATCATCAGATTGAGTATTTTATCAATCCAGAAAAGTGTTTAGCTACGTCGCCTACTTGTATTTTTCCAACGGAGGATGAAGTTAATATTGGATTTCAAATTGGAGTGGAGAACATGTATCCTACGATAAAAGTAAGTTCTTATGTATTGTCCATGCCCATTGAACCTGCAGAAATGAAACCGTGGCATATCTATGTCTTAGTCGTAGAAAATCGCGGGATTTTATGCTATCGCTTCAAACGCAAGATGGAAAATGGCGAACTTTTATTCGTGAGTGATAATCCCGTTTTTGACAGTATGACCTTGAGGATGGAAGAGATTCGAGCGGTATTTAGTATTCGAGGGATCTTTTTGCCAAGTGTCAAAAATTTGGTTGAGACTTAAAATCAAAATAGGATAATGAAACAAGAAACCTCGTAAGAGGTTTTTTTTATGGCCGAAATGCTGTGGTTTACTTGTAGAGTGCACTAGGGGATACACCGTATTTCTTTTTGAAAGCAGTCGAAAAATGACGTTGATTCTTGTATCCAATTCGATCGGAAATTTCGCTGATGTTAAGTGCCTGATCAGCGAGTAATGTTTTAGCATGTTCCATTTTTTCATGTGCCCAAAAAGAAATGACTGTCGTGCCGAAAAGTTCTTTAAACCCTTTCTTCAATACAAATTCATTTGTCCCTACGCGGTGAGCTAAATCTACCAATGAGTAGGTACTATCTAAATTTTGAAGCATGAAATCGCGCACCGCATATATCTTGTCGATTTCTTGCTTCTTTAAGGATCCTTGGTAGGGAGATTCACCGTAAAACTGTTCCAATTGTAGGAGTAAAAGCTCGATAACCTTGGCTTCTAAAAACAAGCGTTTAAAAATCCCTTGTTTATCGCAGTGAATAATTTGATTTAAAATCTCATACATCTGATGGTTAATGGTGTAGTGTTCCGGATGTAATAAACTCGATTTGCCTTTCTCGAGTGCATTGCGGAAACGGTCAAATAAGTGATGGTCATGAGGGAGAAATCGCTTGAAAAATTCAGGCCTTAAATTGATTTCGCAGAGTTGGAAATCTTCACTTTCCCATTGCATTTGGCCACCCAAGCCATTGGTGTACAAAATATTATGCGAATGAGCCTCAAAGCTGACTGGTTGATCAAATTGAGTGGTACGCGCTGTGCTTTTGCCTTTCATGGTGAAGTGCATCTCAATGGTCTCAAAATCACTCTCAAACCCCAAGAGTACTTTTTGTGCCAGCTTTACATTGCCAATCCCAATATGCACGCCATCAAAGTACAATTCTTTGTAGTAACCGCGTCCCATAAAGGAATCCAAATGGGTAACGCTCTCTTGTACAGTCCCCCCTTTGGGTTCAAAAAAGGTGGTTGGATACTCTTTTTCTACTATTGTATGCTTGTGTTTAATGTCATATAGTCGTAAAGTCATAAGCTAATTCTCCCTGTTTTTTTGGCGGACTTTTTTATCCGTATTTGAGACATGAGGCAAATATTCGCCCGTTATCTTTGCAAATATATCAATTGTTTAGAATGAATCTTAATAAGAAGGTGTTTTTTTCTAAAAAGGAAAAACATCAAGAACGAGAGGAGAAGCTAAGCAAGGGAAGAAAAGATACCTATCATTTAGATCAAAGAAGATGGACAAACAAAAAGAACTTATTTTAGAAGGGAAACTGCCCAAGGTGATGTGGCATTTGGCTTGGCCAGCAGTGGTCGCCATGGTTTTATATGGATTGAACAATTTTTTAGATGGCATTTTTGTAGGGCATCTAATTAGTAATACGGCACTGGCCGCTGTGGGAATTGCTTATCCTTTAGCGCAGTTTGCTCAAGGGTTTGGGACGTTGATTGGCACGGGAATTGGCTCTGCTATTAGTATTTGGATTGGAAGAAAGGATACCGTGAAATTAGAACAATCTATGGGAACGGTTAATTATCTTACGTTGCTTTTTTCTATTGTTTTAACGTTGCCATGTTATGTATTTGCTGAGGAATTGGTGTATATGATGGGAGGAAGAGGAGAGATCTTGACCTTGGGAGTGGAGTATTTCCGTGCGACAATTTTAGGTAGCTTTTTCTGGATTCACGGATTGGCCTTGAATATGATTATACGTGCAGAGGGAAGAATGAAAACCGCAGCTTGGATGATTGCTATAGGGCTCCTTGTCGATTTGGGGCTGAAGCCTATTTTTATTGATACGCTGGGTTGGGGGGTAGCAGGTGCTGCTTGGGCAACCAATATCTCCATGATGATTTATACGTTGCTAGGGGTGTGGTATTATGCTAGCGGAAAGGCTTCTTTTCGAACTAAATTCTGGTCCTTACAGCGCAAGACAGCTATCATCAAGGAAACCCTCTCTTTAGGAATGCCTGGTTTTATTATGATGGTGATGATTGTTATCCAAAACATTGTGGTATTCAATGCTTTGGCTAAGTATGGCAATGAGGCTGATATCACCTTTTTTACGGCAGTGAATCGATTTTATATTCTGTTGAATACTCCTTTATGGGGATTGATGCGTGCTTTACAACCGGTTACAGGTATGAACTATGGTGCCAAACAATACACGCGAAGTATCCAAGCCTATCGCTTGTTTTCGCTCGTCGGACTAGCCATCCTCTTGCCATTTTGGTTATTTGTGATGGTCTATCCTTCAGGGGTACTAGCCGTGATGATTCCACATACGGAATTCCTAGCACATCAGCTTTTCGATTTTCGAATTTATATGAGTGTACTACTCGTCTTGCCTTTTGTATTCCTGGCTATGGTTTGGTTTCCAGCCATTGAAGATGCAAACCCCGCCACGATTATTAGCTTGCTTCGTCAAGTGGTTTTCTATATTCCGATCATGTTACTTGTGCCTGGAATAATGGGAATCAGCAGTATTTACTGGGCTAGTGCAGCTATTGATTGGATCATTTTTGCACTTATTCTCTATGCGGTATCAAAAAGTGTAACGAAACTAAAATTAAAAAATACCTCTTCTAGGTAAGAGGGAATCTAGTATAAGAAGTATAACAAATTAATTATAATAATAAACATGAATTATTCAACTAAAATTAAGTGGTCTTTTGTTTCAGCTCTTCTAGCTTCTTTGCTTTGGGTTATTGGGGATATTCTAATCGTCGGGTTTTATGTCGATCCAGAGAAATACCCTTTATTTACAACTACGTATGCGAATGAGCTGGACTCAACATTGGCACTCTTGATGATTGAGGGCTCTACCCAACGCCTGATGTGGGGAGCGTTAATTGCTTCTATGTCTGCCTTTTTATTTCTTCCTGCCGTTTGGTTGGCTTACCAATTTTTTAAAGATAAATCGAAACCCTATGCGTGGATTACGTATTTTATCTTGGTGATTAGTGTGGTTTTAATGCCTTTAGGACATGCAGATTTTTTCTATAGCGGGGAACTGTTCAAAGCAATTTATCACACCGATGCGGTAGCACATCCGTACCTTATTGAAATGGCGTCTAGTTTTACTACAGTCCTATACATTGCTTGGGGAACGGCTATTGCCGTGTTGCTTTTGGGATGGTTGTTGTTTTCCATTTTTGTATTTGCAGGGAAAACAGTTCTACCTAAATGGGTTGGTTTTATCTCTCCAGTTTTTATGACGCTCTACCAACAACCGATTAAAATGATGCTACCTGATTCACTATTAAAATCGTGGATTAGCGCCGCTGGATTTAATATTGCTTACCTTATTTTCTTTGTTTTACTCTTTGTCTTTTTTAGAAGAACAAAGTTGGAAGAGTAGGTTTTTTTTGGGGGGTGAGGAGGTGTGAAGGTGAGGTTTGTGCTTTGTGAGTTTGTGAAATCGTGGGTTTTATCGATTAAAGAAGGAACTCTATTTTAATCGAAAATACTCTAATCAGTCACTCCGCTCTGTATGTCACCCCGACGCAGGAGGGGTCGCATCCTGCGCTCACGCCATACGGTGAGGAGGTGAGGTTCGTTCCTTGTGAGGTTTGCTCATCGCCTCACCTTCTCATCATCCATCCCTACCCGCAGTATGTCACCCCGACGCAGGAGGGGTCGCATTCCGCGCTCACGCCATACAGTGAGGCGATGTGAGGTTTACTCTTTGTGAGTTTGTGAAATCATAGGATTTATCGATTAAAGAAGGAACTCTATTTTAATCGAAAATACTCTAATCAGTGATTCCGCTCTGTATGTCACCCCGACGTAGGAGGGGTCGCATCCCGCGCTCACGCCATACAGTGAGGGTGGGGTGGTTTGTGCTTTGTAAGTTTGTGAAATCGTGGGTTTGATCGATTAAAGAGGATTGTTGCAAAAAATCCTTTTGCAAAAAAACAAAACCAATTTACTTAAAAGCCAAAACCTCTTTACAAAAGACAATTTACCTCCAACGTAAGTCAAATAAAGAGTGTCAAATGTTTGAAAAGGCTGTAAAAATAAAAGGTGTTTGAGCGTAGCGAGTTCTTTTATTTTCAGCCTTGAAAACTAATTTGACCTTTATTTGGGTTAGTTGAAGGGGTTTTTTGTTTCTTTTTTACCCTTTAAAAAAGAAAGGGGGGCTTTGTGAGGTTTGTGCTTTGTGAAGTTTTTGAAATCGTGGGTTTTATCGATTAAAGAAGGAACTCTATTTTAATCGAAAATACTCTAATCAGTCACTCCGCTCTGTATGTCACCCCGACGCAGGAGGGGTCGCATCTCGCGCTCACGCCATACGGTGAGGCGATGTGAGGTGTGTTTTTTCGTGAGGTTTGTGAAATCGTGGGTTTTATCGATTAAAGAGGATTGTTGCAAAAAGCTTTTTGCAAAAAGACAAAAAAACAAAACCAATTTACTTAAAAGCCAAAAACATCTTTACAAAAGACAATTTACCCCAACGTAAGTCAAATAAAGAGCGTCAAATGTTTGAAAAGGCTGTAAAAATAAAAGGTGTTTGTTCTTTGTGAGGTTTGTGCTTTGTGAAGTTTGTGAAATCGTAGGTTTTATCGATTAAAGAAGGAACTCTATTTTAATCGAAAATACTCTAATCAGTCACTCCGCTTTGTATGTCACCCCGACGTAGGAGGGGTCGCATTCCGCGCTCACGCCATACGGTGAGGCGATGTGAGGTTTACTCATTGCCACATCGTCCTACACCCTCTCACCACCTCACCCTCTCATCACCCCTTCAAATTATTATTTAGAATTATTCTTGTTAATAAACTTTTTTAGCATACTTTTGTCTTTATTTAAACTAAATATAAATAATAATAGTGTTACGCAAACTTTTTCTATACAGTTTATTAGTGCCTAGTAGTGCTTTATTTGCCCAGCATAAGGTGTCTTTGACGATTGAAAATCAAGAGCATCAACCTTTACAAGGTGCTGTATTGTACCTCAATCAAGTGACTTATACTTCGGATGCGTTGGGGCGTATTTTCCTGGAGGTTAAAGAAGAGCAAAAAGGCAATGCGATGGTGTATATAGAGGGATATGAACCCATGCAACAAACCCTAGACTTGTTTAATGGGAGTGCTCATACGTTGCGGCTAAGGAAGGAAGGAACTGTACTAGAGGATATTCAGATTGCGAAAGTAGCGGAACAGGAAGAAGTGAATCGCGACATTATGCGTGCTGTAGTGGTTGATACCAAGAGTCAAGTTTTGCGTTCTGCTTCTTTAAGTGAGTTAATGAATCGAACAACGGGCGTTCGCGTTAGAGAAAGTGGAGGTTTAGGAGGAGAAGCGAGTGTGAATCTTAATGGTTTTCAAGGACAGGCGATTCGCTATTTTAAAGATGGGATTCCCTTAAATTACCTCGGAAATGCTTATTCCCTTTCCAATATACCCCTCGATTTGTTGCAAAAAGTAGAAGTGTATAAAGGGGTAATTCCCGTTTATCTGGCTAGTGATGCATTAGGAGGTGCAATTAATTTGGTCTCTAATAGCAATCAAGCCAATACCTTACGAGCTTCTGTCGAGTACGGTTCTTTTAATACCGTGCGAACGGCAGTACGCGGTCATTACAACCTCAATGATCAATTTTATGTAGGAGGAGAGTTCTTCTCTAACTATTCCGATAACAACTATAAAATCGATACGCCAGATCCCGAATTGGCGAAAGAAACGGCGAAGGTTCGCTTATTTCACAACCGATACAGACAATATTACTCCAATGTATATCTTGGTGCAAAGCATTTAAAAATTGCAGATCTTTTGCAGTTTGATTTGAGTTATTACACCTTAGATAAACAAATTCAACATAGTCCGACAACCATGCTTACGCCTTTTGGAGGGATTGAGGATCGTCAACACAGCTGGGTGCCCACGTTGCGTTACAAGAAGAAATTCGCACAAGAAAAGCTTTCTGTCGATCAGTTTTTAGCCTATAATGTAGTAAAAAGTAGGGTAAATGATACGCTGCAAGGACGTTATACTTGGCTAGGGGAGTTTTCTCCTAGGGGATTTCGAGGGGAAGGAGACCACCCAACACAGGCTGAGATTGATATGACCTTTTTTACCAGTCGAACGTTGATTGGATTTCAATGGAGTAAAACCCAACAGTTGTGGTTTAATAATACCTATACCTATACAAAAAGAGTAGGTACAGATGAATACGGGAAGAAAATCGAAGATACTCAACAACCCATCATCGAAGTTCCTTCTTATTACAAAAAGAATGTTTGGGCTTTGGGCTTGACGAGTCAATGGTTTACCCAGCAATTGGAAACGACGTTTTTGTTGAAAAATTACAACTATACGAGCGAAGGACTCAATACTGCTTATCAAGTGGATTGGCGTACAAAAGATATACACGCTACAAGTAATACGGCTTGGGGATGGGCTATGGCAGCTAAATATCAAGTAAATGAAAAAATGAACGTGCGATTTTCTATTGAAAATGCACGTCGATTACCAGGTTACAGTGAACTTTTTGGTGATAATCTCTTTATTGCTTCAAATTTTGACTTAAAACCAGAACAGAGTTTAAACTTTAATCTAGGTATAGAAAAACAGTTTGGACGTTTGGATGCTAGCATACATGCCTTTTATCGTCAAACCAAAGATATCATCGTACTCACTGCGGGAAGTCCGCCTTTATCCCTTTTCGTGAATAAAGAACGTGCAGAAGGCTATGGATTTGAAGGAGATTTCTCTTTTGCTTTGACACCTGCTACAAAACTCTACAGCAATTTTACTTGGCAAAGTATTCGCTATGGCCGTTTCGATAATATAGCGGATCAATGGCTCAAAGGAAACCGTGTACCTAATATTCCCTATTTCTTTGCCAACCTTGGCGCCGAACATACGTTCAAGCAATTGTTTACCAAACAAGATGCTTTACTGTTGTATGCACACGTAAATTTTGTGCGTGAATTTTATATTCAACCCATAGATAAGTCAATGGAACCCAGTGGTTTTTTAGGTCTTTTCGGAAAGAGTAAAGGCGATGTGAAAAATGTGGTTCCCGATCAAACTTCTTTAACGGCTGGCTTGGTGTATGAATGGCCTGCTCAGGGCTGGTCATTGGGAGTAGAAGGAAGAAATCTATTGAATCAAGACTTATACGATTACTACAAAATCCAAAAAGCAGGTAGAAGTTTCTACCTGAAAATCAATTATAAACTTAATTAATCTATGCAAACAATGAAACGAATAGTATCCTTGGCTTTTATCTTGCCTTTCATTTTGACGGGATGTTCATCAGACGATACTACACCCAATAATCCTGAACCACCAGCAGGAAAAGAGGCACACTATTTCGTCATGACTTTGGCGGAAGGGAAAGGACCAATTAAAAATGGTTTTCTTAAAAGCTATCAAGATCTTCCGACTGGAAGTATCGATAATGCAACAGGCAATACTACCGCAGCTGGTGGAATGGGAGGATATCGCCAGTATGGTGAGCGTGTTTACCGTATGTTTGATGATAACAATGCCAGAAGTTTAGGGCAATTTATGTTTGATGATAAAGGATTTTATACAACAAAATCGATTGCTGTGGAACCTAAAATTGCAGGTTCTGGAAATTTCACTTTAACGAATGACAATCAAACGGGTTATTATTTTGAAGGAGCGAGCCCTACTGCAATTCAGATTTTTGACCCTATCACAATGGCTAAAAAAGGGCAATTGGGTGATTATGCGACTCAAATTCAAAAGCTAGAAACAGATTTACAATTGACAGGGGTGAATTTCCGTGCAATTGGACAACATTTCTTAGCTGTAAATGGCGATAAACTATATGCAGATATCACGTTTGGTAAAAATCAGGGGGCTCAAGGAGGTATGTTTGATGGAGTTGCTCCAGATGTACACCTTGCAGTGATTGATTTAAAATCAGGTGCTTGGATTGCTCATACAGCAGTGAAAAACACCGGTAATATCGCTTTTGTGGATGAAAATCCCCTATACTATTTTGATGAGAATAGAGACTTGTACTTGATTACACAGGGTGTTAAATCAGGTGGTTTAGGTGATCAATCGAAAATAGCGCGTATTAAAAATGGATCCAATCAAGTAGATGCTTCATGGGAATTAGACTTCAATACAATGTTTAACCAAGTAGCCTCAGGGAAATTCTCTACGATTTTTGTTGAAAAAGGGAAAATCATTACGCTAGTGAATGAGGTAACCTTAGCTGATCCTCAGTCTATCAACTTAACACCGATTTGGAAATACGTGGTGATTGACATTCAAACGAAAGCTGTTACACCTATTGCAATTGAAGGAGTAAACTTAGTAGAAACACCAGCTGCGGCATTGGGTGTTTCGAAAATTGACGCGAAACGCTTTATCCGTGTGGTGAGTGAATCCAAATTAGGGTTTTATGAGTTGTCGAGTGATTTCTTGACTGCAAAACCAGCAATTGCCATCGGAAAAGGAGGCAAACCTCAAGGATTATTTAAAGTGAATAGAAAGTAATAGAATGAAGATAAAGGTATTAGTATTAATACTTATAGGAATAATGACCATGAATGTACAGGCTCAAAAGGGATATACCATACAAATCGACCTTCAGGTTGATGTAAAGGCCCTTACCCAGGATGCAATTTATATTACGGGAAATTTCAATCGATGGAATCCCCAAGAAGAACGTTATATACTACAACCCAAACAAGGGAAAACAGGGGAGTATAGCATAACCTTACACGATATTCCAGCAGGTGTATTGGAATATAAATTTACCCGCGGTTCTTGGCAAACGTTGGAATGTTCTTCGCAAGGGCGATTGATTAATTTACACGATTATGTGATTGATCAAGATCAAACGCTTCAAGAAAAAATAGTGGCTTGGCGCGATCAATATCCAGCTTCTACGGCACCAGAGCAGCTCATTGTGTTGGAAAATTTTATTATGCCAGAGCTACACCGAACACGTGCGATTCGCATTTATCTGCCGAAGAATTATAAAACGGCACAACAGGCGTATCCCGTTTGGTATATGCACGACGGTCAAGATTTATTTGATGAAGCTAGTTCAGAAGGGCGATTAGGCCCTGTGGAATGGGGAATAGATGAAACGGTGGAACGTTTAGGAGATCAGTATATTATTGTGGGTATTGATCATGAATATGAGAAAAATAGAAGGGAAAAAGAATATGCTTTTTTCCCTACCATTCAAACGCCTATTGCCGAAGGAAAACAGTATTTGGCTTTTATCGTTCAGACCTTAAAACCTTATATCGATGCGAATTATCGCACCTTAAAAGATAAGGAACATACGGGTATTGCGGGTGGTTCTCTCGGTGGGTTAATCTCGCTTTATGGAGGATTGACCTATCCAACAGTATTCGGTAAAGTCGGTGTTTTTTCACCCTCACTTTGGCAAGATCAACAGCAAATACAAGCGTATATGGATGGCTTTACGGCAGAACATATTCAGCAGTTGCAAGAACAACACTATTTCTTTTATGCTGGTGGAAGAGAAAATCGAAAAATAGGGCAAGGCGAAGTGGTTCACATGGATCAAGATGTTCAAGCTTTTGTTCAACAAGTAGAAGCGCGTTTTCAATTGCGTAAAGAAGTTAAAATAGATCCTATGGGAAAACATGGCGCTTGGTATTGGCAACAAGCTTTCTCGTGGATGATAGAATTAAATAATCAATTAAATATCAAATAATTATGAAATGCAAAAAACAAATTACTTTGGCAGGTGCCTGCTTATTGGCGCTATCAACAACGGCATTTGCACAAACTATAGATAAAAGTCAGGCGGTTGGAAAAGGATTGTATGAATTGACTTACAACAGCGGTGATAACGGTGTTTATGTAGCTTCAGTTGTTGATTTCAAGAATAAAGAAGGAATCATTTACAAGTTGAATGGCAATACATTAGCCGTAGAAAAGGAAATTAATGTACAAGGAAATCCAGTGTTTGGTATCGCTGTGAATGAGAAAACACAAAAATTATACGGAACCAATACCATCACGAATGCAATTACCGTGGTAAACCTAAAAACGGGAGAGGTAAAAGTTATTCCAGGTACAAACGAAAAAGGGCACAACAGAGAAATTGCTATTGACGAAAGTACCAATACCATTTATGCTTCTGATACACAAGAAGAAGGAAAAATATGGGTAATTAACGGAAACAAAGATACCTTAGAAGGGTACATTGAAAATACGGGAATTTTCACTGCAGGTTTGGCTTTTGATCGTCAAACAAATAAGCTATACGTTACCAACATGGGAACGAATGAAGTTGCGATTATCGATCCAAAAACGAAAAAAGTAGTGAAGAAATTTGCTTCCGGAGGAGAGAGTCCAATCAATGTGGCTATTGATGAGGTTGGTCGAAGATTGTTTGTAACGAATTCTTCTACAGGACTTACCATTTTACATGCGGATTCAGGTGAGCTTTTAAAAGTAGTGAAGTTCAAAGGGGGGTCTTTAGGAGTAAAATATGCGCCAACAGCAAATAAGATTGTCCTAGCGAATAGAGAAAGCGGTAAAACAGCTATTGTAGATGGTAAATCATACGAGGTTGTAACAGAATTAGAAACAGGATCACATCCAAATACAGTAGCAGTTAATGTGAAAACAGGAACAGCGTATGTAACGAATAAAGCAAAACGTATGCCTAAAGAGGAAGGAAAAGAACTTCAAGTGGATACGAATGGAGATATTGTGAGTAAAATCCAATTGTAAGTTGAAACGTTAGATTTTAAATTGTAAAAGAGACTGCAGCTGCAGTCTCTTTTTATTTGTATCACAGAGACTGTATAGTACAAGTTTGCTTCGATTCAATAGGAGAAAGAGAAGAAAAGAACCAAGAAAAGAGCCCGAAAACTTTTACTTCCAACAGAAGAATCTTACCTTAGTAGAGGTTACTTTTTATGCCTAATTGATGAAGCCCATCCAGTATCGTATTTTGTTCGTTAATTTCTTAATAGCCGCTTTATTGGGGTTACTATTGAGGGGCGCTTTTGTTTTTCCAATCGAAGGAATGACTTTTTTATACGTCTTACACGGACATTCACACGTTGCGTTATTGGGATGGTTGTATCTCTTGGTTTATGTGCTGTTGGTTGATCAATTTGGCCTACAAAACCCCCGTGAAGAGCGCTTTTATCGCCGCTTATTTTGGGTAACACAGGTTGCTGTGCTGGGTATGGCCGTCACTTTTCCTTTTCAAGGCTATGCTGCGCCATCCATCTTCTTTTCCACCTTGCATATCATTTGCTCGTATTGCTTTGTCTATCGTTTATGGAGGTATCATCGCATAACAAATATACAACAAGCCATTTGGGTCAAAACGGCCTTGTTCTTTATGGTGTTTTCAACACTTGGAGTCTGGTTTTTAGGACCTGCGATTGGCATGATGGGAAAGGCAAGTGCCTTTTTTCAACTGTGCATTCAGTTTTTTCTGCATTTTCAGTTTGATGGCTGGTTCTTTACTGCTTTTATTGCGTTATTGCTTCCTCAATTCTTTCCTAAAGGAATGGAAAAGAAACCATTTCAGCGTTTTTATACGCTGTGGATTACTTCTGTTGTACTGACTTATGCTTTACCTGCCAGTTGGTATATAGCAGCACCTAGTCTGTATTATATCAATGGAGTAGGGGTTCTCTTGCAAACACTAGCGTTTGGCTATGGAATCAAACCGCTATACCAGCATTTGAAACGTGAAAAAATAAAGCAAGTCAAAGGCAATCAAGCGAATTATAACCTTGCTTTGGCTGTGTTTGTAGGAATCTGTCTAGTACTGCGTCTGCTTACGCAATTTGCCGTTTTAAATGAAGCCTTTGCTGGGGAGTTAAAGGGAATACGCAGCTGGATTGTTAGCTTTATTCACCTCAATATGCTTGGCCTTTTTACCGCTCTTGGTTTGCTCTTGCTGATTCAAAAAAGAAAACTAGCCCTTACAACTTGGACGAAGGTAGGAATATGCTGTTTGCTTTTGGGGTTTATTAGCACAGAAGGAATATTGGCTATACAAGGAGCACAGCAGTTCTTTCGATTTATGTGGATTGATGCAGCAACCATTTTTGCACTCTTATTTGGGTTTTCTATTTTCTTACCTGTTAGTGTTGTTTGTTTTTTAGTTCATCGCCCCAAATAGATTGTTTACTGTTCACGGTAAACCATTAACCATTAACTGTAAACTGTCCACCGTTAACCATCAACCATCGACTGTAAACTGTCCACCATAAACTGTCCACCGCCAACTGCAAACCATTAACCATAAAAAAAGCTGGTATAAAACCAGCTCCTTTTTATTATGCATCGAGATTTCTAATTTGTTGTAATTTATCTTGCCAGATTTTCAACTCATCTCTGTACTTCTCAATATTTTTATTTACTTCTTTTACCAGAGGATTGTCTTTCGTTGCATTAGAAACATACGCTAAGTTATTTTCTAATTGCAAGATTCCACTTGTAATTTCTTCAATTTTGCGCTGAATAAAGATAGCCTCTTGTTGTAATTTGCGCTTGTCATTTGATTCTAATAAATCATCCAATTTATTAGAGAATTTCATCGCTTCAGCTTCTCTTTTACTCAAACTCAACTTATCGAATAATACATCGAGGATTTTATTGAATTTCCCTTCAATAAAGCGCTTGTTATGTGGTACATTTCCAAGGCTTTTCCACGTATTAATCTTTTCTTTAATCGCTTCTAAATCTGCTTTGTGTTCACCAATCAAAGTGAAAGATTTCAACTCTTCTAAGAATTCCTTTTTCTTGTTGTAGTTTTCATTTCCTTCTTGGTTTTCGCTATTTCTAACGGTATGCAAACGATCAAAGTAATAATTACAAGCATCTTTGAAGTCTTTCCACAATTGGTCAGAGTATTTTCTTGGTACATGGCCAATTTTCTTCCAATCCTCTTGTATCTGCTTCATGATAGGAGTAACCTTATCGTATTCCTCACTATCCTTGTATTTTAAAGCCTTTTCAATTAGCGCAAGCTTCTCGTTGTAATTTCTCTGTTGAACTTTCTTTAAATCCTTGTAGAATTTATTCTTGTTTGCATTGAAGTTTCTCGTTGCCAATTTGAATAAGTTCCATACCTCTTCATTATTCTCTTGAGGTACTTTACCAATAGAGAAGAAGTGATTGCGAAGCTCTTCTACTTTTTTAATTTCTTTTTGCCATTGGCTATGAGACGTAATCTCTTGTCTGGATAAAAGGTCAATTTGACTAATAACATGAACTTTTAATCCCAAGTTTTCTTTCTCACCCTCGCGTAAGTTTTCGAATAATAGTTCGCGTTTATCGTGTAATTGCTTCGTTAAGTCACTGAATTTTTCCCAGATTTCCTCTCTGATTTCACGATCAACCGGACCAATTTCTTCTCTCCAAATACGGTGTAGGGTTTGAAGCTCTCTAAAAGCCTTGATCACATCATCTTCCTGAAGTAATTCTTCAGCACGTGTGATGATCTTTTGTTTTTGATCTAAATTGTATTTAAAATCTAAATCTCTTGATTCTCTATCTAGGTGTAATTGATCGTAGAAACGCTCAATGTGGAAGTGATAGTTATTCCAAACGTGATTGTATTTATCTTTTGGAATAGCCCCTGCATTTTTCCACTCGTCTCTTAGATCACCTAACAATTTAAGAGCATCGGCTTTATTTTCACTCGTATCAACAAGATCTTTGATTCGATCAATGATGTTGAGACGCTTGTTTAAATTTGTTGTTAAGTTGTTTTGCAATTCCTTATAATACGCATTTTTCTTCGTCTTAAAGTCATTGTAAAACGCATCAAAAGTAGCTTTTAAAGGGAGGTTATATTCAAAATCACTTGCATTTGCATCGGGATTCTTCTCCAAGAAGGCTTCTTTTTTCTCTTCTATTAAATCACTGTATTGTCTGTAGAATTCTTTCTTAATGTCTTCTACTAGATCTTTAATTGTTGTGATTTTATAGCCTTGAGTAAGCTTTTGCAACTCAGCAGTGAGTTGTTCCATATCAAGCTTTTCGTAGTCAAGGACGGTGATGTCATTTTTCTCATGTACATCATTGTCTTCCCCTTCTTCGGCATTTGATGCAGTAATGGAATCTAGAGCTTTCTCTCTTTCAGCAAGATGTGCAGAATTTGGCGTATTTGATTCCGGATTTTGTCCATCTGCTAGCTCGTGCAGGTTTTCATTCTTTTGTTCTAACATAGGTATAAAAATCTTATAATTAACAACAATAATCCTCGTTTAGGATATTTCTAATATTCTCAAATTTAATAAAAAATATCTAATGTAAGAGGAATTATTACGATTAATACGCAATAAATAATCTTGTTTTAGCGAATTTAATCTTGTTCAAATCGCTTAGACCATATTTTATACGCTTTTTCTGCCTGTAGAACTAACATTTCATGCCCATTTTTAGTGGTTGCTTGCTGTTCTGCCGCCAAACGCAAGAAAGTTGTTTGCGCCGGATTGTAAATCAAATCATAAACCAGATGCTGATTGGTCAAGTATTGGTACGGGATATTGGGCTTTGCCTCTACATCAGGGAAGGTCCCCAGTGGAGTTGTATTAATGATAACCGTATATTGCGTCAAGATGGCTTGTGTCAGTTCTTCATAGGTGAATTCCGTATCTTGCTTGGTACGGCTGACAAACTTATACGCAATCCCCAATTTAGCTAAAGCGTATTCGATAGCCTTACTAGCCCCACCTGTTCCTAGAATTAAGGCATGGGTATGTTGTTTTTTTAATAAGGGTTTTAGCGAATGATAAAAACCATACCAATCTGTATTATATCCCTTGAGCTTGTTTTTTCTCGTTATGCGAATCGTATTTACCGCACCAATGGCAGCCGCTTTTTTAGATAAGCTATCTAAATAGGGGATAATAGCCTGTTTATAGGGGATGGTGACATTCAGTCCCTTCAGGTTGTCAAAACGCTCTAAAATGTCGCTAAATTCACTGATTTTAGCAAGGTCAAAGTTGCTGTACTGACTATCTGTGAGCTGAAGTTGTTTGAATTTCTCAGTAAAATATTCTTGAGAAAATGAATAAGCAATGTCTTTCCCAATTAAACCGTATTGTTTCTTAATCATAGCGTATGGTATTAAAATGAAACAGCTATTCACGGAAATGAATAGCTATTTTCTTATGGGGTGTAATCTTTAATGGCTTGTTGTAAGAGGGGATTCTCCCATTGTGCAGGGAATAAAGTCTCAATGATAGATACTTTGTCAAAATCCGCAGTAAACCCTTTCGCTAACCAAGCTAGTGCTTCCTCATTTTGGTGTGTGGCGAAATAATAGACCGCTAAGCGATAGTAAATCTCCACAGCATGGGGATGGGTTTCTTCAATTTGCAACAGTTTATCAATGGCGCTTTCATACTCTTCTAAAAGATAGAGAATATCTGCCCAATCCATCCAGTAATCGAGGATGTATTCTCCAAGTTCAGTAGCCTTGCGGTACCCAACTTCTGCTTCTTTGAATTGCAGTAAATTGCGGTTTAATACCGCATAGCGAATCCAATAGCGCTCGTTTAATTCATCAATATTAATAGCCTTTTGTAAGGTTACCAATGCTTTGTCAAATTGATTCTCTTTGATATAAATATCCGTTAAAGCAATCCATCCTTTGTCTAACATCGGATCTTCATGCACGGTTTTCTTGTAATATTGAATCGCTAAAGGGAAGTTGTTTAAGGCTTCATAACAGATTCCAATACGCAATAATACATAAGACGAAGGAGCGTCTAGCTCTAGCGTAATCATATAGTTATCAATAGCCTCTTGGTATTGCTGTAGCTTTTCGAGCGATTTTCCCTTTTCTAAGTAAGCACCCAAGAATTGCTCGTCAATCAGCGTTGCATAGCTGAAAGCCCAAACGGCTTTGTCGTAATTCTTTTGTGCGTAGTATTGTCTTCCCAGTTGATGCCATGCAATCTCACTGTACGGATTCTTATCAATAAAAGAATTCAAATAGGTGATTGCTGCTTCGTTTTCATTTAAGAAATCAAAACAATAGATGATGTTATATAAGGTTGATTGATCCTCATCGTCATTTTCTAAACAAAGAATAAAACTTTGTTTGGCCTTTTCAATTTCGTCAATAAACAAATACTCCATACCCAAAAGGGAATAGATATCCGCTAAGTCTTCGGTAATGGTTAACGCTTTCTCTAGGGCTTTAATCGCTTCTAGGTGGTTTCCTTTTTTAGAGTATATACTCGCTCTGTGAATGTAAACCTCGTCGTTTTGAGGTTCTACTTGTTCTATTTCATCTAGCAGACGATCGGCTGCTTCTAATTTATTTTGAAAAATTAATATTTCGACTTCAACGAGTTTTAAACCGATTGAAGTAGGGTGTTGGTCCAAAGCTAATTTTAATGCTTTCTTGGCCAAGTTGATTTTACCTGAATCCAGGTAATGAAGTATGATATTCTCAAATTCTTCAGAATCAAAAAACAAAATCTTATTCGTTTTGAGCATTGACTCAAAACGAGCAAGTGATAAGTTGTTTTCTTCTTCTTCGTTTTTATTGAAATCCATTGCTTTTTATTAGTGCGTTAATGAAAAAGGTTATAAGCCTAACTCTTCTTGAACTTCATTTAAAGCCTCTATAATCATTGCACAACCCACTGTAATTTCCTCTTCGCTAACGGTTAACGGAGGGGTGATGCGAATTGCTTTTCCTTCGAATAGAAGCCAAAACAAAATTAAACCTTTTTCTTGACATTTTAAGATAACGCGGTTAGTAATATCACTACTAAGCGTCATAGGAGCAATCATTAATCCTCTTCCTCTGATTTCTGTAATCAAAGGGTGGACAAGTAATTGTCTGAATAGTTTTTCTTTTTCTAAGGCTTGTTCCATTAGATCTGTTTCTACTAGCTCTTTTAGCGTAGCTAAACTTGCAGCAGCAATAACGGGATGTCCTCCAAAGGTTGTAATATGCCCAAATTTTGGGTTGTCATATAATAAATCCATGTGAGCATCACTAGCAGTGAACGCACCACAAGGCATTCCACCTGCCATTCCTTTTCCCATTACGATAACATCTGGTACAACGTCGTAATTTTGGAAGCCAAATAAGGTTCCTGTACGCCCAAATCCAGGTTGAATCTCATCCACGATCATCAAAGCGCCAACTTCATCACAACGTTTTCTTACTTTCGTTAAGAAGCCATCAAAAGGCTCTACAAATCCAGCTCCTCCTTGAATGGTTTCTAAGATAATCCCCGCTGTACGTGTTGTGATTTTTTCTAAATCTTCTACACTGTTAAAGTGGATGAAATCTACATCTGGAAGTAGGGGACGAAAAGCGCGCTTGCGGTCTTCAAATCCCATGACACTCATGGAACCCATTGTATTTCCATGGTAAGCGTTGAAACACGAAATCAACTGACTTCTTCCTGTAACGCGTTTAGCTAATTTCAAAGCTCCTTCTGTTGCTTCAGTTCCTGAGTTTACTAAATAGGTTTTATTCAGCGGTGCAGGAATATTTTCGGCTAAAATCTTACAGAATTCTACAGCTGGATCTTGGATATACTCTCCATATACCATCACATGTGAATACTTGTCTAGCTGATCTTTAATAGCGTTGTTTACCTTCGGGTGTTGATGCCCTAGGGTACAAGCAGAAACTCCTGCTACGAAGTCTAAATATGCCTTTCCGTTTTTATCGTATATATAAGATCCTTTTGCGTGGGAAATCTCCATCGCTAGGGGATTGGGTGAAGTCTGTGCTTGGTATTTAAAAAAATCTTCTTTCATTTTATTTAGAGGTTTTTTTCTCTTTTGTCTGTTGAGGCTCAGCCTCTGGATTTAAAGTTTCCTTTTGAATCTCGATCGGTTCTTCTGCCTCTTTTTGTTTTTGTTCTCGTTCTTCTTTTTTATCGGCTTCCTCCTGAATTTCTTCATCGCTGAAAATCTCCGCTAAGGAATTGATTTTTTCATCTCCCCGCCAGAGGAAATCTTTTAGAAATCGTGCATTTTGGGGTAACATCTCATCGGGATAGAGTTCACTTTCAGGCGAAACAAATAGGGTGACTGTACTAATTTCATTGTCACTAAAGCCTACGTTGATGTGGCTACAAATTCCTTTGTCTATACCGATAAATTCGTTTTTCTCATTGTACGCATAGTAAATCATCTCCGCATTTTTAACCAAGTCTAATTCACTAAGCTTGTTATCTCTAAATTTACCGTAAAGGTTAACTCCTTTGACTTGATTATATCCCGTACCAATGGTGTCCTTTTCAATGATAAACGCATTGTTGAGCACTTTGAGGGAATCCATTTGGTTCGTCTGTAAATCGTTGATTAAATGCATCACATCACCTGTAACTTGGCTATCGCCATTCCACAAAACAGGACGTCCAATTAGTTGGGTTAATCCCAATCGCTCACTTGAATGAATGGAATCAGCTTTTCCACTCATACTATCTCGAAAGATTCGAGCATCGTGATACCCGCGGATAATTCGATCTTTCTCAGGTCCCGTCAATACAATGCGCTTGGCGTGAAACCAAACCGAATCTCCTTCTTCTGTCAGCATACTGACCAACGCTTTTTGCGTCACAAACATCGAGTCCTTTAACTTGTAAAGCTCGGCATAGTGTCCCGTTATTCTCGATTTATTAATGGTATCGGTAATGCGTACGTGATTGGTAGCAGAAGCAAATTCGTTGAGCTTGTTATAGTAGATGGAATCACCTTCTATTTTCCGCTGATCATACCAGATATAGGAGTTCTTGACCATTTTACCCAAGTCGTGCTTGACGTCGTAATAGCCATTTTCAGTATAGATATAATCGTCTTTATTTGTAATGGTTGATGGGCCAAATACATACGCATGCTCAGGAACTTCGTAGAAGTCCAAGTGATTGGATTTGACAATGGTTCCTTGTGTGGTAGTAATGGTAACTGCCGTAAAGAATTGAAATTTCTTTTCGGACATCAAGTATTTTCCTGATTTACTTTTTAAGACATTGCCTTTGTTTACAATAGTTCCTGGTGTATTATAGTAAATCAAGTTCTCATTGCGGTTGAAACGCAATGTATCAGTTTCTAATGTTGAATCAGGAGAACGTACAATTACATTTCCTTCTGCATAAGCAAATCCATTGATTGCATTGTATTCTGCATATTTACTATCCAGAAATAAGGTATCCCCTTGATTCATCCTTACATCACCCAAAAGTTTGATGTAGTTCTCTTTCTCAAAGTAATAAGCTTTGTTGCAATTGAGTATAATTCCGTTGTGTTCTGCCGTGATATTTCCCCTTAGCAAAGTCGCATCAGGCAATTCCGCTTGATTTCGATCTGATAAATCCGCATGGTGAATGATAATCTTGTTTTTATCTTGACTAAAACTAGGAATGCTAATTAACGTGAATAGGATAAAGAAGTATAATGTTCTCAAGTCTATATTTTTTTCAAATTTAAACAAAATATGCGAAGTTCAATTTGACTTAAGAATAAATTATAGGAATATCAATGGGAGAGGGGGTGATAGGCGGTGAGGGGGGGAAGGTGAGATAGTGAGGTTTGCTCTTTGTGAGGTTTGCTCTTTGTGAGGTTTGTGAGTTTGTAGGTTTATCGATTAAAGAGGATTTGCAAAAAAGCAAAAAGACAATACGCTAAGATAGAGGGTGAGGGGGTGAGGTGGTTAGATGGTGAGATGGTGAGATGGTGAGATGGTGAGAAGATGAGGGGGTAGATGGTGAGAAGGTGAAACAAAGAGCAAACCTCACAAAGCACGAACCTCACAAAGCAACCCATAACCCATAACCCATAATCCCTTAACCTTAACTTCTAATCTCGCAGTGCCTTTGTTCGACATTCCTAGGACTTTCCTTGGAGTATACTAGGGAAATAGCCCCTTTTGTCGAAGGAATGTCGAAAGAATGTCCAAGGAATGCCCAAGGAGTCTCGGAGGAAAGTCCAAGGAAAGCCAAAGGAGAACGGAAGAAACCTTGATGCTGGGTGTGGATGGTGAGAGGGTGAGGGGGTGTGGAGGTGAGATGTAAAATCTCGTAGTGGCAAATGGCAATTTGCCAAATAACCGGATGATTTCCGACAAAGGCGGTGAGAGATGGTGAGGAGGGTAGATGGTGAGGGGGTTAGATGGTGAGGAGGGTAGATGGTGAGAAGTGTCAACAAAGAGCAAACCTCACAAAGAGCAAACCTCACAAAGAGCAAACCTCACAAAGCACGAACCTCACAAAGCACGAACCTCACAAAGCAACCCACAACCCTCATTAATCCATGAATATAATATCCTCATATAGTGTTTTTTGGTATAGAATTTGATTTTGTATCAGTCCTATTGTAGATTAAAAGATCTTAATAGTTTTGATTGAACGTGAGAAAGAGAAGTTTAGCTTGCTAGATATTCTTGTTTTCATAGCGTCTAAAGGACCGTATATGGAGCCGTTAGTTCAATTGAATGATAGAACCACCACCTTAGGTTCTATACGCTAAAAAATCAATTATTTTTTCGAAATACAAAGATATACCCTACCAAAAGAGGGAACGTAGGTGTGTTCTACTGTATGTATAAACAACAGTAGAAGTAGAAGCTAAAAGCATGAAACATGGACACTGCAGGTCGGTTTTTGTTTGATTCTATACACCTTGAACCAAGTGTAGTAGGGATGCTAATAAGTAGTGTATTCACAAGCGAAAATAAGATAGAATTGTACTTTGCGCGATGATGTAATTTACAAGAAGTTAATAGCATCATTAGAGGATCCTGAAATACAATCTTGTTTGTTTTTTATGTGGGTAAACTATGCCCATTTATTAATCTAAAATTTTAAATGAAATGAAAGATGACCAAGTAAGAGCGACAGCTAAAGCTGCTGTATTTTTTGATGGTACTGGCAATAACAGAACCAATTCACGTAGGGATCCTGAAAAATTTGGAGGCCTAACTAATATTAACCGATTATTTGAAGCTTGTGCAGTAGCAGATAGAGTTTACATTGAAGGGATTGGTACTCGAGATGGTTCTGATGATTCAGACTGGGCGAAAGGAACAGGAAATAATCCTCCAGGGAAGAGTGGCTTTTCTTATGACGATAAATTAGAAAAAGCACTAGACTTTCTAAAAGCGTATAAAAGATTACATTCAACGGATAATATTGAGTTAGTCATTTATGGATTTAGTAGAGGAGCTACTTTGGCACGAGATTTTGCCAAACAAGCATTAGCTTCTGGGAATGTTCGCATACGCTTTTTGGGAATCTATGACACCGTGATGTCTCTCATACGAGTCATTGATTCCTACCCAAAGATTCATTTTACGGATGGAGAAATGGAGAAAATTGATCAGATTCTGCATCTCACCGCGATTCAAGAAACACGAAAATATTTTCCATTGACCAGTATCCAAGTTAAGAGTAGAGAAACTAATCGAGTTGCTATTGAAAACTACTATACGTCCAAAGTAAAAGAAATTTTTGTGCCAGGTGCACATGCTGATGTTGGTGGAGGATATTTAGAGAAAGAGGAAGGTGTTTATTTAAATAAAAGATCAGAGAGTTTTGAGACTGCAGACCAAGAGTTGACTTTGATGATCAATAGCATGAAGGATAGTGTTAAATGTAATGAGCAACTGATTTGGAAGGAGCTTTTAAAAGATGTTGTTATTTCTAATGGTACTGAAAGTAGGTTGAGTAGCGGTAGAGGAACAATTAAAGTCGATCTTCCTCTAGTTTATTTTGAAGTCATGGCCTCTTATTCAAATTTCTTTATGAATGAAGCAATCTTTGATGATAGTAATATTGCTTATGATCAGGAGTTAAAAATAGTAAAAGATGATATACTGACGTATATTGAAGCAAATCAAGAAGGAAGTAAGTTGTGTTTTAATTATGCGACTTTTGCTAAATTTACACATATCTCTGCTTTTTATGAAAAGATGATAAATAGTGATGGTACAGTAAATGATTGGTTGAATATTTTTGATCCTGAACAATTAGTAGCAGAAATCGAAAGAGTGAAACATGAGCATCCAAACGAAGATTTTTCGTCATTTAATGAGGATGTTATTACAGAGGCCTTCAACTTAGCTCTTATTAATCCCAATGTACCCAATAATAATCAATGGGCTCGTAATGAGATTTTTGGATAACGATGTCTTAGTGATGTAATTTAGTTAAATTGAAAGCAAAATAAAACAGTCCCATCTCTTAAAAGGTGGGACTGTTCAGTTGTAGTGGAATCCTCTCTAGGTCAGTAATTAGTAGATATAGGAGGAGGCAAAAGATAAGGAGTTTATTGTTTTTTGCAATTCAGAAAGAAGAGGTGCTTTATAGCATGGAAAAATGAGGCTAGACCTTGTTGAACCTGTTCTTTGTTAAAATGGTAGATAAATGATTATTATCTCATCATGCAATGGTTTTTGGTATGAAGTTTGTTTTTGTAACAGTATTAGAGGCGATTAAAAATAGATCTTATTAGTTTTGATTGAACGCGAGAAAAGAGAAGTTTAGTTTGCTAGATATTCTTGTCTTCACTGCGTCAAAAGAACTGTATACCGAATCGCTAGTTCGGTTGAATGATAGAACCATTACTTAGGTTCTATTCCCTAAAAAATCAATTATTTTTTCGAAATGCATGCAAGTACCCTTATGAAAAGAGGGGCAGAGATACTATGGCTGTATGTAATGTGCAAACAGCAGTAGCAGTAGGAATAAAAGCATGGAACAGAAATACTGCAGGTTCGTTCTTGTTTTACCCCTATACGCTTTGGCTATTCTTGAATTAGGGAACAGATAAGTAGTGGATTCACAAACAAAAAAGAGATAGGATTGTACTGCGCAATATGAGGTGGTTTGCAAAAAACGAATCGCTTCATCTGGAGGATCTTATTACAATTTTATTCATTTTGTAGGGGATAAACTACGCCTATTCATTAACCCAAAATTTTAAATTAAATGAAAGATGATCAAGTAAGAACGACAGCTAAAGCAGCTGTGTTTTTTGATGGTACGGGAAATAATAAAACAAATGCCCGAAGAGACCCAGATAAATTTGGTGTGATAACGAATATTACTCGTCTATTTGAGGCTTGTGTGGTTTCAGATAAGCTATATGTAGAAGGTGTTGGCACATTGGATAATGAGGATGATTCTCAATGGGCCAAAGCAACGGGAAACAATCCTATTGGTTATTCGGGGTATGGTTATGATGATAAATTGAGCAAGGGACTTGACTTTTTAGATGCTTTTCGACAAACCGTCCCCAATGGAGAGGTTCATCTCTTTGTGTATGGTTTTAGTAGGGGAGCAGCCTTAGCTCGGGATTTTGCTAAAAGAGCCTTAGCTTATCCAAATGTTCGTATTCGATTCTTAGGAATTTATGATACCGTAGTTTCGCTCTTGCGATTAAGTACTCCAACCCTCCATTTCAATGCTCAAGACATGGAAAGAATCGATCAGATTTTACATTTAACGGCCATTAATGAAGCGCGAAATTATTTCCCCTTAACCAGTATTCAACAGCGAAATAGAGCACAGGGATTAATTGTGATTGAAAATTATTACACACCCAAAGTAAAAGAGGTTTTTGTGCCAGGCGCTCATGCAGACGTAGGTGGAGGATATGCAGAACGATCAGAAAATGTGCTCTTGCGCAAGGGAACAGCTTCCTTTGATACCATAGGAGATGAGCTAACGATAATTAGAAGTACAGTAGTGGATTTTTTTAGTTGTTCATCGTCCCAAGCGATTTGGAGTAACCTTTTAAATGAGTCTGTTGTATTTGAACCCGTTTCTGGTGGATATAATTTGGAATCAAAACGAAACAACGTGAAAGTAGACCTAGCTGTGGTGTATTTTGAAGTGATGGCTGCTTATGCTAACTTTTCTTTACAACAAGACGTTTTTGAGGTTAATTCTACTGTTACAATTGCAGATTTGCAACTATTGAAAGAGGAGCTCTCTACTTACTTACAGACGAATACTCCTCCAAAAGGACCTTGTTATGCCTATGCAAATTATGCTGCATTTACCCATATCTCTTCTAATTATGGAGTCCTCAATCAGATAGATGTACAGTTCAATCAAGAGGTGAATACCTTTAGTCCGGCACTTTTATTTCAGGAAGTTGAAACAATAAGAACCGCTTGTTCTACAGCGGATTTAGAACAATTTAATGAGGGGATTGTCTATCAGTCATTTAGTTTAGCGCCATGGGATATCAATGCGCCTAATAACAAAGAATGGCATCGATACGTGATTTATGGGTAACTTGAAGATAGGGAGGTAAGTTGTAATCGAACCAATGGTGAAGGTATTCTTCACTAGTGCTGTATAAGAAAAAAGTCCCACTTCTCAAGAAGTGGGACTTTTATTATTTTATAATCGTTTGTTTTCTATCTGGACCAACAGAAACAACTTTTACTGGAACATCAAGGTAATTTTCAATGAATTGAATATACGCTTTTAATTCAGTAGGAAGTTGATCGTATGATGTCATTCCTGTTAAGTCTGCATTCCAACCTTTGATTTCTTCGTAGATTGGTTCTACGTTTTCAGGTTCGATATTGTACGGAAGATAGTTGATTGTCTCTCCTTTGTACGTGTACTTTGTACAAACTTTCAATGTTTCGAATCCAGATAAAACGTCTGCTTTCATCATGTAAAGTTCAGTAACACCGTTCACTTCAACTGCATATTTTAATGCAACTAAATCCAACCATCCACATCTTCTTGCACGACCTGTAACAGATCCAAACTCTCTACCAACAGAAGCCATTGTAGCACCTACTTCGTCATGAAGCTCTGTAGGGAATGGTCCACTTCCAACACGTGTAGTATACGCTTTGAAAATACCAAACACTTCTTGTACGCGGTTTGGTGCAATTCCTAAACCAGTACAAGCACCTGCTGCTGTAGTATTTGAAGAAGTTACGAAAGGATATGTTCCGAAGTCAATATCTAATAATGACCCTTGAGCTCCTTCTGCTAAGATTGTTTTTCCTTCTTTCAATGCGCGGTTTAAATATTCCTCGCTATCAATGAAAGTTAACTTTTGTAATTCTTTAACTGCTTGGAAGAATTCTTCTTCTAATTCAGGTAAATTATATTGCATATCCACATCGTGGAATTGAATCATAGATTCATGTTTGTCTGCTAATGTGCGATATCTTTGTTCGAAATCCTCTAATTCAATATCACCAACACGAAGACCGTTTCTACCAGTTTTGTCCATATAAGTAGGACCGATTCCTTTTAATGTAGAACCGATTTTTGCTTTTCCTTTTGCAGCTTCAGAAGCAGCATCAAGTAAACGGTGCGTAGGAAGAATTAAATGCGCTTTTCTAGAGATCAATAAACGATTGACAAAGTCAATTTTGAATTGCTCTAAACCTTCAATTTCTTTCATGAAAACAACAGGGTCAATTACTACACCGTTTCCGATGATGTTGATTGAATCTTTATGAAAAATACCAGAAGGAATTGTACGAAGAACGTGTTTAATTCCGTCAAATTCTAAGGTGTGTCCTGCGTTTGGTCCACCTTGAAAGCGTGCAATAATGTCGTATTTTGAAGTAAGGACATCCACAATTTTCCCCTTACCTTCATCACCCCACTGCAAGCCAAGTAGTAAATCTACTGCCATTCTTTTGTGTTGTTAAAGTTTTAAATTAGTTGTGTTAGGATTCAGACTCTTCTTCATTCGTTTTTCTATTGCCATAGAAATACAACGAGTGATTGTGAATCTCAATATTAAAAATATCTTCTATTGTTTTTTTAATGGTTTGAATACGAGGATCGCAGAATTCAATCACTTCTCCTGTATCAGTTAAAATGATGTGATCGTGCTGTTTGTCAAAATATGACTTCTCGTAATGTGCCTGATTTTGTCCAAATTGATGTCTTCGAACTAAACCACACTCTAATAAAATTTCAATAGTATTGTACAGCGTAGCTCTACTTACTCGATAGTTTTTATTTTTCATTTTGATGTACAAAGACTCGATATCAAAATGCTCTTCACTATCGTAAATTTCTTGTAAAATAGCGTATCGTTCAGGTGTTTTTCGATGACCTCTTTCTTCTAAAAATTTCGTAAAAACGTTTTTTACTATTTCTTGATTATTCTCGCTTCCCATAACTAAATACTAAAATGCAAATATAGTTGTATTTTCTCTTGTGAGAAAATTAATTGATTGATTATCTTTTTTTAAATTAAAGACAGGCGTATTGGCTGTGTTTAATTGGTATTCACTCGAGTGACTTTATCCACTCCTTCGATTTTCTTGATATTGGCGATCATTTTCTTCAAAATATCGTTGTTTGGAACGATTACGGTAATCGATCCTTTAAATAACCCTGCATTTTCACTCAAGGCGATACTTCGAATATTTACGGCTTTACTCTCCATAATAATCTTGGTGATCTCGGTGGTTAAACCGGCAGAGTCTAGTCCCGTAATATTAATCGTTGCCTCAAAGTTCAACGAAGTAGAAGAAGCAACCCAATGTGCCTGCATGATACGGTACGCGTAGTTTGAACGCATACTCAGTGCATTAGGACAATCGGTTTTGTGTACTTTTATTCCTTCGTTAATCGTTACAAATCCAAAAACATCATCTCCAGGTATCGGATTACAACACGTGGCTAATTTATAATCTAACTTTTCTTTGTCTTTTCCGAAAACGAGTAAATCTAATGATTTTTTATCTTCTGATTCCTGAATTATTGGAGCAGAAGGAGTTCGTTTGATGCTTTTCTTGAAAAAGTTGAACAACGTATTGTTGCGTTTCGATGCGTATTCCTTCAACTGAGCATTGTCAATTAAACCAGCACCAACGCGATAAAATAAATCTTGACTGGTTTTGAGTTTGAAATGGTTAACCATTTCATTGACTGTTGTTTCGTCCAGATTGATTTTTAAATGTTTCAGTTTACGTTGCAATTGCTCTTTTCCTTCATCAGCAATCTTCTTCGTATTCTCGTTTAATGAGCTCTTGATTTTATTTCGAGCTCTACTGGTCGTAACATAATCTAACCAGTTGACATTCGGTTTTTTATTTTCGGATGTGATAATTTCTACTTGATCCCCACTAGATAAGATGTGATTCAAAGGTACCAATCGACCGTTTACACGAGTACCTCTTGTTTTTAAACCAATCTCCGAGTGAATAGCAAAGGCAAAATCAAGTGCAGTAGCTCCTTTGGGAAGGGATTTAATCTCTCCTTTAGGTGTAAAGACGTAAATCTCTTTGGCGTAAAGACTTAGTTTAAAGTCTTCCACAAAATCTACGGCATTAGTCTCTGCATTTTCAAGCGCTTCCTTCAATTGGTTCAACCAAAGGTCTAAGCTATTTTCTTCCGTAACGCCTTGTTTGTATTTATAATGCGCAGCATATCCTTGCTCGGCAATTTCATCCATGCGCTCGCTTCGGATTTGTATTTCAACCCAACGTCCTTTAGGGCCCATTACAGTAATGTGCAAGGCTTCATATCCCGTAGATTTAGGAGAGGAAATCCAATCTCTTAAACGACTCGGGCTAGGGCGGAAGTGGTCCGTTACAATTGAATAAATCTTCCAAGCGATGAACTTCTCTTCGTGTGGGGTTGATTTATAAATGATGCGCAAGGCAAATTTGTCGTATACTTCGTCAAAGGTTACATTCTGTGCCTTCATCTTGCGTCGAATCGAATAAATCGATTTCGGACGACCTTTCATCGAATATTGGATATGCTCTTCATCTAAGGATTGTTTCAAGATGTCCGAAACGGATTTGATATAAGCTTCTTGCTCTTCTTTCGTTTCTTTCATTTTGTGGACAATGTCTTTATACACTTCGGGTTCTGTGTATTTCAGACCAAGATCCTCTAACTTGGTTTTGATGTTGAACAAGCCTAAGCGATGGGCGAGTGGGGCATAGATATACAAGGTTTCTGAAGCAATTTTAGCTTGCTTGTAATCCACCATGCTTTCCATGGTTTGCATGTTGTGCAAACGGTCGGCAATTTTAATCAGAATTACGCGTACGTCATCATTTAGCGTAAGTAACATTTTGCGGTAGTTCTCCGCTTGCATCGAAATGTGAGAATCCGGCTCTAATAGAGCCATCTTCGTTAATCCTTCAACAATCTGCGCTATTTTAGGATTGAACCACTCTTCAATTTGCTTTACGGTGATATCCGTATCCTCAACGACGTCGTGCATTAAAGCTGCCGCAATGGAGGTTGCACCTAATCCAATTTCAGAAGCGACGATTTTTGCAACGGCAATGGGGTGAAAAATATAAGCTTCTCCCGATTTTCTACGTTGATCTTTATGGGCATCAACGGCCACGTCAAACGCCTTTCTAATTAATTTTTTATCTGCATCAGATAAAGTTTGATAACTGATTTTCAGTAACTCTTTATATTCTTTTGCTATTGCCTTATTTTCTAATTCAATTTCTGCTTCTGTCATACTACTATTGATCGATAAAGATATACTAAATGTAAGAAAAAAAGCCTGTATATGCAAGTAGGGGTGTATCGCAATACACCCCTACTGTTGTTTTTTTTCTGTGGCTACTCAAATCGCCAATTTATCTTTTTTACTTTAGAATACAAAGAATACCCCGCCGTTGATTTGAACGTTACTTCCAGGTCCTCCACTCAAGTTCTTTTTACCTAGAACTTCAAAGTTTAACCCAAAGCGATTGATGAATAAATCACGGTTGTATTGTCCAACGCTAAATAATCCAGTATCTGATAACCAAATATTTAAACCTCCACCGAAGTTAAACATCGCTTTGTCATCTTTGTTGAATTTAGTATAGCCTAATCCTGTTTCAATGTAAGGATCAACAATTGGAATATTAAATAAACCTCCCAAGCTATAGATCATGGTTGCGTCTACTGCAAATACGTTAAATTTATCATGCGCCACTCTACCATTCACTAAATCTTCCGCTTTGACTTCACTAGATAGTACACCTAGTTTAAAACTAACGTTTTTACCTGCATAATATTCTACGGATAACTTAGGTAAAGAGGCCGCTTTTAATTCGTCAAAATTTGTGGGATCATCCCAATCAAAATTATTGTTCAGCATACTCATTTGAAGATTGACTTTCCACGGATAATTATAGTGCAAGCGTTCTTCGTAATTGTATTTCGGCTTAAATTGAGCCATTGCTGCAGTAGTAAAAGAAAGAAGTATAGTAAGGGTGAATAGGTTAAAGAATCTGTTGCTTCTTTTCATAGCGCTTTGTCTGTTTAAGTTTTTTGTTAAGGAAAAATTAATAAAAATCAAATATAAATAAAATAAGCAAGCTGTAACGCGAGATTAACATTTTAATTATTCTAATAAAACGTTCGCTAGTGCGTATTATTGTTGAATATATTGTGATTTTTTTCCTAGTTTATTCGGACTGAAATCATTAGAGTCTATGCGGGTTTATTTGCATTACTTAAAATCGCGTTGTCTTTTTGCTTCAAACAGTAGAATAGAGGCTGCAACAGATACATTCATAGAATCAATGGTACCACTCATAGGTATGATGATATTCTGTGTACTGCTTGCTCGCCACGGTTCTGTTAAGCCAGTTGCTTCAGTTCCAACTACAAAAGCCGTGGGTGTGGTGTAGTCTTGGGTGTGGTAGCTGCACGAGTTTTGTAACGTAGCTGCATACGTGTGAATGCCGCGATCTTTTAAAAAGGCAATGGCTTCTTCTGTGGTCGCTACGGCAATTTGGTTGGTAAATAAACAACCAACACTCGAGCGGATAATATTGGGATTGTATAAATCTGTTCGCGGGTTAGCGATGATGACAGCATCAATATTAGCTGCATCAGCGGTGCGTAGCATCGCGCCAATATTTCCTGGTTTTTCTGTAGCTTCTGCTACGAGGATAATTGGGTTTTCGGGTAATTGCAATTGGTCTAAAGCATGTGTTTTTGGCTGTGCTAAAGCCAATACACCTTCCGTAGAATCGCGATACGCTAATTTTTGATAGACGTCTCTGGAAATTTCAATACACGTTGTCTGGGCTCCAATAAAAGGTTGCACTTGTTCAAAAGGCAAGATGTCTGGGCAAAACAACAAGGTGTTCAATTGATAGGCACCTGCTTGTGCCAGTTCAAGCTCGCGTAAGCCTTCAATGATAAATAAACCTTCTTTTTTGCGCGCTCTTGCTTTATCTTGTAATTGAAGAATCGTCTTTATTAGGGGGTTTTGTGTGCTTTCTATTTTTTTTGTAATCATAGTTTAGAAACCTTTTGCCTTGATTTTGAGGTACATATTAATCGTTTCAATAGATAGGTTTTGAGGAGTTGTCAGAATACTTTGTATTCCGTATTTCGTCAATTCATTGGCGATTAAACGCTTTTCAAAGTTAAATTTTTCTGCAATAATTTTGTCTATTATTTCATCTGTATTTTTAGCCTTCTTTTCCGTTAGGGCTTTAAGCTCTGTATTCTCAAAAAAGATCACGACTACCAGATGGCTTTTCGCTAAGGCACGCAAATAAGGCAATTGGCGATGTAAACTAGACAGTGATTCGAAATTGGTGTAGAGTAACAATAAACTACGGTGCGTAATGGATTGTTTTACTGCACTATACAAATGACCAAAATCACTTTCGCTAAAATTAGTTTCCAAGTTGTATAAATTGGAAATGATTTTTTGTAAGTGCGTTCGCTTGTTGGAAGCGGCAACCCTATTTTCTACCTTTTTAGAAAAAGAAAGCATGCCGACGCGATCATTTTTTTTCAATACTACATTCGCAATAGCAAGGGTAGAGTTGATGGCGTAGTTGAGTAAACTCATTCCTTCAAAGGGCATTTGCATCAAACGTCCTTTATCAATAATCGCATAGACCGTTTCCGTATTCTCATCAAGAAACTGATTGACCATTAGATCGTTTTTCTTCGCTGTTGCTTTCCAGTTAATGGTGCGAATATCATCTCCGGAAACATACTCTTTAATCTGTTCAAATTCAGTGGTATTTCCGATTTTGCGTAGCTTTTTTAACCCAAAGGCATATTTATTCTTGGCAAAAGCAATCAAGTCGTATTTCCTCATCTGAATAAAAGAAGGATAACACGGAAGCATCTGACCTGCTGAAAAGATATAGCGTTTGGATACCAATTGTAGGGGAGAACGCACATATATGTTGAGTCTTCCAAAGTGATATTCCCCTCTAAATTTAGGAGATAAGGTATAGGTTAAACGCTTGGTTTGCTCTGGTTGTAATTCTTCCTCGAGGAGGAAGTTGCGTTCTTGAAACTGGAATGGAATCTCATCAATGATTTCGCAATGAATCGCAAAAGAATAGTGATTCGATACTTGGATATCAATGGGATTGTCGTCTCCATTTGATAATTTTTCTGGTAAAAAACGTTGTGCAACTACTTTGTTTTTCCCTCGAAATAGAACAAAATAGTCAGTAAAAAGAAGAATAAACCCCACGGCTACAAGTCCCCATGTTATGAAATACAAAACAGGGAATAGAAAAGCTAGGATAAACAGTACAAAGATGATACCGAATCCGTAGTAAACACGTGGAAGTAGAAAAAGATGTTTCATTATACGCTTCTTTTATCTTGGAATATCGATGGTTTCTACAATTTGTTGAATAATATCTTTGGCTGTAATTCCTTCCATTTCGCGTTCTGGCGCTACAATAACGCGGTGTGTTAATACAGGATAAGCTGCTTCTTTAATATCTTCTGGTGTAACGAAATCGCGATTATTTAAAGCGGCATAACCTTTTGCTGCATTTAAAATAGCGATAGAAGCACGAGGAGACGCCCCTAAATACAACATCGGATTTGTACGCGTTTGGTGTACAATTTTAGCAATGTATTCCATTACTTTTTCCTCAACAACAATTTGTTTGACCAACTGCTGAAAAGCGATAATTTCTTCTGGTGATACTACCTTTTCAATTTGGGTTACTTTTTGTTGACCTAAAAAGGCGTGTTCTTTCACTAAGATATTGATTTCCTCTTCTAAGCTAGGGTATTCTACATCGATTTTGAATAAGAAACGATCCAACTGCGCCTCTGGCAAACGGTAGGTACCTTCTTGTTCAATTGGGTTTTGTGTTGCAATAACCAAGAAAGGCTGATCCATTTGAAACTGTAAGTTATCAATGGTAATTTGTCTTTCTTCCATTACTTCAAATAAAGCTGCTTGTGTTTTAGCTGGTGCGCGATTGATTTCGTCAATCAACACCAAATTAGCAAATATAGGTCCCTTCTTGAAGTCAAAAGCAGACGTTTGCATATTGAATACAGAAGTTCCCAAAATATCAGAAGGCATTAAATCCGGAGTGAATTGAATACGGCTATATGTGGTATCAATCGTTTGGGATAAAACCTTTGCAGTTAATGTTTTGGCTACACCAGGTACTCCCTCTAAAAGAATATGCCCATTAGCCAGTAACGCGACAAGCAACCGGTCAATCGTTTTGTGTTGTCCAACGATAACCTTGCTTATTTCGCGTTTAATTGCTGTGACTTTTTCTGTCAATGGCCCTAAATCTAAACGCGATTCAAACGCTAGATTGTCCGGTTGTGCTGTGGTAGGTTCTGTTGTATGTTCCATAGTATTTTAGTCTAATATTTTTTTGGTTACTTGATGTAATCGAACCAGATCTTCTTGTGTTGCCAAAAAGCTAGTCTTTTTGAATTCATTGACTAGGTTGACAAAAGCAAGAATATCGGCTTTGTTTTTGTTGGTTTTCAATTGGTAATGATGTACAAATTTTTCATCTAATACCGCTGTATCAATATAGTACACTCGCCTGATTTTCTCTAAGGAATAAATGATGCTTTTGTGTATTAAATCATTGTAATCTTTGGATTGAATATACAAATTCGAAACGGTTTTGGTAAATTCTATCGTTGTGTTTTTCACTGGCGGAATAATCGGAATAATACGTTGTCTTCGTTTGGCTGTAAATAAAGTAAAGACTAGTAATCCCAACAAGAAGAAATACCATGCCCATTTTAAGGCGACATTACCAAAGATAAAACGCAGCAAAGAGCTGCTCTCTTCGGGTGTGTCGAGTGTGCCTAAGGACTTGACATAAAGATAATGGTTTTGACTCTCCGGTAAATATGAGAATACACTTTCAACATATAAGTGGTTGTTGCTTTCTACTAAATAGAAATTGGTAAAGATAATAGGAGAGGTGCCTAAAATTAATTGACCTTTTCCTTGTTTTACCCGTACTAAATCCACTTGTTTAGTTGCTCCATTGACTGTTTTATATCCCAAAACTTCAACATTGCTCTTTGTGCTGTCTAGGATTTGTAAATTGACATTATAGTAGTCATTTTTGATTCGAAACCTTTGCTTCGTTAGGTGTTCGTTGGTAAGTTCTAAAACAGTATTCGGTTCCGTGTCGTTTATGTCATTGTATGCTGTTTCTTCTTTAGAAAGTCCAAAGGCTTCTAAAAAGGCGATATTAGGGTTGGAATAGAGAACAAGTGCTGTATTTCCTGCTTCTATATACGCTTTGAGATAATCAGCCGTATATTGATCTAAATCAATCCCAGCGGAGCCAATTACAATTAATGTACTAGGGGAAAGCGTGTCATAGTCTTCATATTCTAAAAATTCGTAAATAGAAGAGTTAAAACGCGTCAAAGAATCGGTTTTTAGTAAGGCATCAATTTCTTGGTCAAGAATATATAAACCATAGGGATTCTTGTCCCTATTGTTAAAGGATTCATTCCAATTAATTGGCTTCTGCTTTCCACTTTCATAAATGAAAACAAAGGTGACTAAAACCAATAGGGCAATGCCAAACTTTTTTAAAGAGCTGCTCATCGTTACTTGGTTTTAAGTTTGATATCGAAAGAGTTTTTCGCTTTGATGAAATCTTCCGACGTTAATTCATATTCTCCATACCAGATGTTGTTATAGAGATAGGAGAGGTAAGTGAATTCTTCTCTTTCGCTTACTTCTTTTAATTCATAACTATAATCCGCATTGGTCTTTTCAGGGGCCCAAGTGATTTTTCCTTGTTCTTGAAGGCGTTGTAATAGCCACAGATAGTATAGGCGAATGGCTAGACGATAATGCTGTTGTTCCAGGGCATCTGCAACCAAAAGCTCAAAATTTGTCGTTTTGAAGTCTTCGGTGGTAATATGCTCCAAGGCACTGATTTTTTTCCCTTTCTTTTTTATGATCCAGTAGATATCCTTTTGGATAAACGCTTTCACCAAGTAATAGACTACAAGTCCAAAAATAAGAAAGCCTAGCACACGCAAAATAACCACGTAATAGTAATTGTTGAGTTCCGTTCCAACCTTTTGAACGAAGTTGCGGTAATACCACTCTCGAATCGCTTGTTTGATTCGCTTAAATAAACCTTCTTTTTTCTCTACTTTTACATAGGTGAATTCTTGTTTTCCCTTGTATTTATCTTTGTATTTCGCACTGAATTTCTTGTTGTAGACTTCGCTGCTCTTATCTTGTAAAAGATAAAGCGAATCCGTTGCCACTACCTTTTTAGGTATAGTGGCAGGTGAGATTACTGCTACTTCCGTTGGACAGTCTTCACAGTCCTCTTCTTCTGTAGTTTGCGCTTGAATAGGGGCAATACAACAGAAAAGCAGTAAAATCGTTACAAGAAAAGTCGTCGAGTGTTTATTCATTGTTTGAACCAATACTGTCAATTTTACTTTTGGTAAAGAAATTTTCTTCTTTTTCTCTTTCACTATAGTAGATAATTCCCTGGTTGATAAACATAATGTTTTGCGCCAAGGTAGCCAATAAAATGTAGATAAAATAGACCAATACAATCCCCCAAGTAAGGACTGCACTAAAAGATTGGTCTTCTATGTTTAGTGTGTCAAAAAATGCACTACCACCAAGAGTAAATAGTTGAATAATTAGCGATGGAATAAAGGTTATCAACGAGGTAATGATGTAAAACACGAAGGTATTACCAATAATGGACCAGTAGTTGTTGCGTACGTATTTGAAGGCATTACCATAAGCTGTGAAGAATCCGGTATTTTTAATTAGGTACTCATAGATTGCAAGCGTAAAAACAGCGTAAAAAGTAGGAATCATTAAGAGTAAGATCGGAATTCCAATTAACAAAAATATCAAAAGAACAGAAATGGAGAATAGAATCATGGCTAAAGGCATCATGATAAAGGTAGTTCCTAAAAAGAAGACGATAATTGCGCCTAATTTCCCTTTGATTTGTTTGCCAATTTGATTTTGATCTGCGGGTTGTGCTTCCGTAGCATCTCCTAAGTTTTTTAAGTAGAATACGGGATATGTATAGCAGACGATTCCCATGATTAGTCCCACAACGAATACACCGACAATAGCAAGGATACTTACCCCTAAATGGTCGTCAAAAACCGCTCTAAAAAAAGCTTCATCATTCAAGCCTGCTGGGCGTAATGCTGTTGTTGCAGAAGAAATGCCTATATCAGCCAGTAAATAGATGAATACAAGGGCTAAAAACAGGGGAATTCCGCAGAGTTTTAAAAAGTGTTTGAAATAGTTTTTTCCTTCTAAGCGAAAGAAGGTGAAGGTGTCACTGACAAGCGCGCTAAAGTCGCGTTTTTGAAATAATAAAAACATAGCAATTGTTTATATGTGGTTTAGTTTTTTTACTAATCGTTTAGGATAAAGGAAGAAATAGAAAAAGATAAGGCTAAACGTACTCAAGATGATGGCATAATTGAGCACATCCGGCATTGTTTTCGCATAACGGGTAATATATCCTTCAATGAATCCTGCTAAAATGGTAAAAGGGATGGTGGCAATAAAGATGGTTAAAGCATCTTTGAATCCCAGTTTAAGTGAATTGACACGCGATAAGGTTTTAGGGAAGAGTAAACTTGCTCCTAAGACAAACCCTGCAAAAGCCTCAATGATCATAGCGGTTATTTCTATCGCTCCGTGTAACCAAATACCGCGTACACTCTCCATAAATGCATTTTCATTGACGAAGAGGTATTGGAAGGTTCCCAACATGATGCCGTTATAGAAAAGAAAGAGTAGGGTACCCAATCCTGCACTTAATCCAAAGAGAAAGAAACGCAAACCAACGTAGAGGTTATTGGCTGTAATGCCTATAAAACTACCCCAATTACTTCCCGATTGATAAACCGCCATAGCATCATCGTTTTTAATATTGGTGATGGTGGAGTTGACATAGTAATCACCGAGTACATTTCGCGTAAAACTAGGGTCGTAATGGGTTGAAATAACGCCAATTGCAACGAATACCACAAAGACAATTAAAGTGAAGTTTAATTTGCGTCGGTGTTTATATACTGCTAAGGGAACATCGTATAAAAAGAAGCGTTTAATTCTATTTTCTTCAATTCGTTTTGTTTTGTATATTTTTTGGTAAGTTTGTATCGCCAAACTGTTTAAATATTGTGTAATTTTACTATTGGGATAAAAAGTTTTGGCATATGCTAAATCGTTCATGATCTGCATATACATGGATGCAAGATAGTCTGGTTTTTGCGTTTGCAAGGAATAGAGGGCCTTTTCATAGGAAAGCCAGTGTTCTTTATTTTTTTTAATAAACGCGACTTCTCTCATGCTGTGATTGATTAAAAGTATATTTATGGCTAAATTAACAATAAATACAACACAAAACATAGAAATTGATTTTAAAGCGGCTTCGATAGGGGAGCGTATTTTGGCATTCATACTGGATATGATCTTTAAAATCCTCTATTTTATTGTATTCTATTATCTTGATACCATCTTTCATTTTTCGAACCTCTTTTCAAATGATGTTTGGTCGATCAATGCTTATTTTATCCTCATTAGTATTCCTGTTATCTTTTACACTGTTTTCTTTGAGATCTTAATGCAAGGATATACACCAGGGAAGAAAATACTGGGTATCAAAGTAATTAAGATTGACGGATATCAAGCAACGATTGTCGATTATTTTGTGCGATGGATATTTAGAGTCATCGATCTTTTTGTAGGAAATGGAATTGTTGCAGTAGTCAGCATTTTATGTACATCAAAAAGCCAACGGTTGGGCGATTTCTTTGCGGGAACCACGGTCATTAGTACAAAAACAAGGATGAGTTTATCCACTACGATTTTTCAAGAAGTAGAGCAGGAGTATAGTCCTTTACTCCCTCAAGTTATTCGCCTATCAGATGCGGATATTGGCGTAGTAAAAGAGATTTATTTGAGATTCATTCAAAGCAGAGATTATTCCTTAATCAAAGCATTGGCCAATAAGCTCGAGTCTGAATTAAGTATAGACAAGAGGCAATTGGAGTTAAATAACCAACAATTTGTAGAATTAGTCTTGAAAGACTATAGTCATTTTACAGGTAAAGAGTAATATATTTTTTTTAATGTTTAGTTTTTTTGAGATTTTAGATTTGCTTGGAACATTGGCATTTGCAATTTCCGGAGCATTGGCGGGGCGTGAGCGTAAGCTAGATTTATTTGGTATGATTATCTTGGCATTTGCCACAGCAGTGGGTGGCGGTACCATACGGGATATGATGATTGGAATTACCCCTGTATTTTGGTTGACCGATTTAAGTTACTTTTATGTAACCTTTTTTGGTGTTTTCCTATCGTTGGTGTTTTATAAACGCTTTACGATTTTGCGTTATTCACTATTTTTATTTGATACTATTGGTATTGCCGTTTTTACTTTAATTGGTATTGCCAAAGGAATGTCTGTAGGATTGCATCCTGTATTTTGTATTGCTTTAGGTACAATTACGGCTTGTTTTGGAGGGGTGATTCGCGATATTTTAGCCAATCAAATTCCGATTATCTTCAAAAAGGAGATTTACGCTACCGCTTGTATATTTGGAGGATGTGTGTTCTATTTATTAGAGCACTATAACGTCAATAAAGAAGTGATATATCTTACAACAGCAGGAAGTATTATTACCCTTCGTTTATTTGCTGTTCGCTATAAATGGAGTTTGCCTTTTGCACAAGAAGTAGGAAAGGAGTGATGTTTTTGTGAAGGCCTAAAGGCATAGACTTTGGACTATTCACTTTTTACTTTTCACAACCCTCACCAGATAACAAAGAATAAAAAAAGATCTTCCTAGGAAGATCTTTTTTTATTCTTGTAATGTATTTTTTTCATGTGTCTCAAAGTGATCAGGACTGAGGATGACAATCCCTTTCTGTAAAAGCAGGTTGTTGGGATAGGAAATCTGCTCTCCATCTTTTGTTACTAACAGAAGATAAAAGGCTTTGATGTCTACAATTCGCCCTTCAGTAGGGAAGTCTTTATCCTGAATGCGGATAATATCTCCAATGCGAAAAGGAAAAGAGAAGAAAAGCAAGATACCCGCTGTGATGTTACTCAATAAAGACCACTGCGCAAACATAGCTACGCCTATTACTGTAAATACAGAGGTTAAGGTCAATAATACATTGTCTTTTTCAACGCCCCATATCGTAAAGATAATAACGAATAATAGGACAAGTAACAGCAAGTTAAACAAGCGAATAACGACAGCTTCCCGGCCTTCTTTCATCTCAGATTTCTTGGAAAAAGAGTGAATGATGCTTGTTGTTATCTTTCTAGAAATTAAAAAGATAAGGATAGCGATTGCGGTAATTATAGCTTTAAATAAATATCCTTCAGGCATGTTTTATGCTTTAATAAACTGTATTAATTCTTCCATAAGTTCAGTGGTCGGTAATCCCACAATATTGGTGTAGGATCCGTTAATGCGTTCGATACCCACTAAGCCAATCCACTCTTGAATACCGTATGCCCCAGCTTTGTCATAGGGTTGGTACTGATCAATGTAATATTCAATTTGCTCAAGACTTAATGCTTTGAAGTGCACGGCTGTAACAACGTGAAAAACGTGCTCTTTTTGCGTTGTTTTCAAGCAGATAGAAGTAATTACTTCATGCATTTTGCCTGATAAACGCTGTAGCATTGCAATAGCCTCTGGTCTATCTGCGGGTTTTCCTAGTGATTGACCTTCACTCCAAACGGTAGTATCACTGGTGATTAGAATCTCTTTGTCATGCGTTAATGCGATGGCATCTGCTTTTAACTTAGCGATAAAATCGGTAATAGCTGCACCTTGTAGTTCAGGTGGATAATTTTCTTCTATATCTGATGCTCGAACCACAAAAGTTAACCCTAAATCGGTTAAAAATTGTTTGCGTCTGGGGGAGTTAGATCCCAGTACAAGGGCATAGTCATTTAGTATTTGATAGGGCATAAAGGATGGATTAATCGTATTTAGCATCAAAGTGTTGGAACCATTTGTGTTGGGTTTTCATCACTTGTTCAATCACTTCACGCACAGCGCCTTCGCCGCCATTTTTATGAGAGATATAACGAGAGATACGCTTGATCTCAGGAGATGCATCTTGAGGAGCCGTAGGAAGGGCTACTAACTGCATCACGTGATAATCTGGAATATCATCTCCCATATATAAAATTTCTTCTGGCTGTAGGTTGTGGTCTGCACAATACTTTTTGAAAATCTCCACTTTGTTGGAAACACCCAAATAGATGTCTTTCACACCTAAATTGCTCAATCTTGTTTTTACACCTTCGTTACTTCCACCAGAGATGATACACACGCGATAGCCATTTTCTAAAGCAGCTTTGACAGCATAACCATCTTTGATGCTCATGATTCTCAATAAATCTCCATTGTTTGTAACGTGAACTTTTCCATCTGTTAGGACTCCATCTACATCAAATATGAATGTAGTGATATCGTTCATGATTTCTTTAAAGTGTTTAGACATTATCTATTTTGTATTGATTTTGTAATAAGTTGATAGATTTCTTTTCTGGTTGGATCCGTCAACATTTCTAAATGTTGATTGATGGTGTTTTGATCTCCTCTCGATGCAGGTCCAGTTTGTGCCTCAAAGGGAGAGAGATGCATAATTTTATTGGCTGTCTCTAGAATCAACGGCTTAAGGATATCAAAAGGGACTTGGTACTCTTTACAGATGTCTTCTCCCATCGTAAACATGTGATTAGAGAAGTTATTGACAAATACCGCAGCCAAGTGAATGGCTTTTCTTTGTTCCGATGAAATTTTGTAAACGCGTTCTGAAAAGCTAACGGCTATTTTTTCAAGCAGTTGAAAATCTTCCTTGTGATTGGCTTCAATGCAGAAAGGAATAGAGGAGAAGTCCAATTCTTTGTCCTTTGAAAACGATTGTAACATATACATCACCCCTTTGCGTTCTTGCTGTATAGCAGACATCGGAATAGTCCCTGACGTATGAACAACGAATTGGTTGGGGATTTGAATTTGCTTTGAAACTTCTTCAATGGAGATGTCACTGACTGCAATAATAAAAATATCAGCGGGTTTTAACGTCTTTATGTCATTGACAACCCTGTTTTCAGGTACTAAATCAGTAACTGAATTCGTATTTCTTGCGTATATTTGTTGTAATGTCAACTGATCACTTTCTAGGATGTTTCCTATCAGGTGGTGCGCAACTTTTCCCGAGCCTAAAATTGTTATTGTAACCATAAGGTAAAGATAAAGATTTTAGCGGTAAAGCGGGGAGGAATTAAAAGAAATAATTGTATGAGTAAAGATATAGAACACCTTAAAGATATTCAATTGTTGGTCAATACGTTTTACGGTAGAGTCCAACAAGATGATTTGATTGGTCCCATATTTAATGAGCGCTTAGCAGGCAAATGGGACTACCATTTGGAGAAAATGTACGCATTTTGGCAGACTGTTTTGCTAGAAGAACATACGTATTCAGGAAGACCTTTTCCGCCACACGCAAAATTACCTGTTCACCAAGAGCATTTTGAACGTTGGAAGGAGATTTTTAACCGTACAGTAGATGAACTATTTGAAGGAAAAATTGCCGATGAAGCCAAATGGCGCGCAGAACGCATGGCAGCAATGTTCTTGAGTAAGATTGAGTATTTTAGGGGGAATTAGTGGATGGTTTTGAAAGGTTATGGGTGGTTGGTTATGGGTTATGGTTATGGTTATGGGTTATGGGGTTATGGGTGAAATTCAGTAGGGGCAAATGGCAATTTGCCAATTAACTTGATGAAAAGGATATTGAAGACGAATGAATAATATGAAATTCAGTAGGGGCAAATGGCAATTTGCCGAATGGCTTGATAAAATAAAAATTACAAACTTTGATGTACAATAATAAAAAAGGGATGAGTTTTATTAAAACTCGTCCCTTTTTTATGATCAATTGGATTGTGGAATTGCTTTTTGTGAGGTTTGCTTTTTGTGAGGTTTGTTCACTTCTCACCATCTAACCCTCTCATCTTCTCACCTTCTATCTCATTGGATTATATTTGTTTTCGTATTCGATGAATATATCTCACCTATTTTATATTGGTTTTTGTGTTCGATGAATCTACACTGCGTTTCGATTTTCACTACGTTCCGATTTCATCTTCTCACCCTTTTCCAATCTTATTTTTTCTTTCCGTTGTTAAACTTAATGTTTCCCAGTGGGTTTTTAGGTTTATCAGATTTAGCGAATGGTTTTTTACCTGCAGGTCCTGCGGCTTTCGGTTTACTTCCAAAAGCTTTTGGTTCAGCTGGTCGGTCCGTTTTTACTTTCTTCCCTATATTCTCTTTGTTCTTTTGTAAAACCTCCATCGGATTCTTCGGTTCTTCTTTTGTACCTCTAAGATAAATCACCAATCCGTTTAGGAAGTTTCTCAAGATTTGATCGCCACATTCCATGTATTTTGGGTGGTCGACATTTCGAAAGAAGTTACCTAGTTCTCCTTTAGAAATTCTAAAATCAACTAGTTCAAGAATTTCTACTATTTGTTCGTCTCTTAATTGTAAAGCAACTCGCAGTTTCTTTAAAATATCGTTATTAGTCATGGGCGATAGTTATAATTTATCTTTTAATATTTGTATTTCATCTCGTAATTGGGCAGCTAGCATAAAATTGAGGTCCATGGCAGCTTTTTCCATTTCCTTTCGCTTGCTGTTGATTAGCTTCTGTATTTCCTCTTTGCTGTGATATTTCACTTGCTCTTCTGCGACTTTCTTCACTTGTTCTGTCATGAGTTCGTCGTAGGTTGGCTTAATGAGGTCGTTGCTAATCTTTTTATTTAATCCTTTCGGTGTAATGTTATGCTGTGTATTATAGGCGATTTGTTTACTACGTCTATAATTGGTTTCGTCAATTGTTTTTTGCATACTGGCGGTAATCTTATCCGCATACATGATTGCCTTTCCATTGACGTTTCTCGCGGCTCTACCTACAGTTTGCGTTAACGAACGGTGGCTGCGTAAGAAACCTTCTTTATCTGCATCTAAAATTGCCACAAGCGATACTTCAGGCAAATCTAAACCTTCTCGAAGTAAATTCACCCCAATTAGTACATCAAAAAGCCCTTTTCTCAAATCTTGCATAATTTCGATGCGCTCTAGGGTATCTACATCCGAATGGACATAGCGACAACGAACACCCATGCGAGTAAAGTACTTGGCTAATTCTTCTGCCATACGCTTGGTTAAAGTGGTTACGAGAGTTCGTTCATCTTTATCTACGCGTTGTTGGATTTCCTCAATTAAGTCGTCAATCTGATTTTCAGTAGGGCGTATTTCAATGATTGGATCCAATAAACCAGTAGGGCGAATCAACTGTTCTACAATTACACCTTCACTTTTCTGAAGCTCATAATCAGCAGGTGTTGCAGAAACGTAGATGACTTGGTTCTGCATGGCCTCAAATTCCTCAAACTTTAATGGTCGGTTATCGAGAGCTGCAGGTAATCGAAAGCCATATTCAACTAAATTTTCTTTTCTTGAGCGGTCTCCACCATACATGGCATGAACTTGAGAGATTGTCACGTGACTCTCATCGACAACCATCAAATAGTCGTCCGGGAAATAATCCAACAAACAGAACGGACGTGTTCCAGGCTCTCTACCATCCAAGTAGCGAGAGTAGTTTTCGATTCCAGAACAATATCCCAGTTCTTTCATCATTTCTAGGTCGAAATTTGTTCGCTCTTCTAGGCGTTTTGCCTCCAGGTGTTTTCCAATTTCTTTGAAATAAGTGACTTGTTTTTCTAAGTCTTGTTGTATTTCCCAAATGGCGTTGTTTAACACATCGGGAGAGGTTACAAACATATTCGCAGGATAGATATTCAAACGCGTAAATTTCTCAATAACTTGAGCCGTTGTTACATCAAATACCTCAATGGCTTCAATTTCATCTCCAAAGAAGTGGATGCGGTACGGATTGTCTGCATAGCTTGGGAAAACTTCAATCGTATCACCTTTGATTCTAAAGTAACCTGGTGTGAAATCAGCTTCAGTACGAGCATATAAGCTTTGCACCAGTCGGTGTAGCAATTGTGTACGGCTAATTTGTTGATCTATTTCGATGGAAATAACGTTCTTTTGGAACTCAATCGGGTTTCCAATACCATAGAGACAAGAAACAGAAGCAACAACTAAAACATCGCGACGACCTGATAGTAGGGTAGAAGTGGTGCTTAAACGGAGCTTTTCTAGTTCTTCATTGATGGATAAATCTTTCTCGATGTATTGTCCCGTAACAGGAATAAATGCTTCCGGTTGATAGTAGTCGTAATAAGAAACGAAATACTCTACAGCGTTGTTTGGGAAGAAACTTTTAAATTCCGAATACAATTGCGCAGCCAGCGTTTTATTGTGTGCTAAAACTAAGGTTGGTTTTTGTACCTCTTGAATTACGTTGGCAACACTAAATGTCTTACCTGATCCCGTAACCCCTACAAGTGTTTGATATTTCTGATTGTCCAAAATACTTTGGGTCAATTGGCTAATCGCTTCCGGTTGATCACCGGTGGGACTATAATCAGATTGTAAATCAAATTTCATAACTACTTATTTAAATGCAAAGGTACGCATTTAAACAAAAAAAGCACAAGCATAACGCTTGTGCTTTTTAGTATAATTAATCTACTAATTAGTTTACTTTGAAAATTGCTCTTCTAGCAACGTTTTTAGCTTGTGTTGAATCGATACCATTACCTTTAGCAGTAATTTTACCTGCAGGAACTCCAGCTTTAACTAAAAGGTTTTTCACAGCGTCTGCACGTCTTTGTGATAATTTTTGGTTATAGTCTTTGTTTCCTGTTGAGTCAGCGTATCCACCAACTTCTAAAGAAGCAGAAGGGTTGTTTTTCATGTAAGAAACGATGAAGTTAACACCTTCTAAAGTAGTAGGCTCAGCTTTATCGAAATCGAAGTTAACAGCTACATAACCTTTGTTGATTAATTCTTTAACCAAAGCAGCGTCATCAGCGTTCATTGTTTCGTTATTTCCGTATTTCTCTTGGAAATAAGCTTCGATGTTATCAGCGATACCATTGTTATTTTTATCAATGTTTCTTCCTCTAGAGTCAACTAAAGCTCCAGCTGGTGTATTAGGCTCTAAGTCTAAGTAATCAGCTACTCCGTCGTTGTCTGAGTCAACTAACATTGATTCGATTTGATCTAATCTGTTAGTTAAAGAATTGATTTCATTTTTAGTTTGAGATTCTTCAGAATACCAGTCAGCGTGTTGACCATGTTTACCTAAATAGATAGAGATACCCATTGAAGCATTAAACATTGTTCCTTGGAATACAGAACGGTGTGTTGCAGAAGCACCATCCCAGTTTCTGTCTTGTTGTGTATTTTGAATTACAGTAAAGTCAGCATTTAAAGCTACTCTAGAGTGTAATTTAACTTGTCCTGTTAAACCAGCCATTAAGTGACCCATTTTGTCAGAACCAGTAAAGTTGTCTCCGTTTAACCAAGAGTAACCTCCACCCGCGTGAACTTGTAATCCTAAAGTGTTTGTCCAGTTTTCAAAGTTTAAAACTCTACCTAAGTTTACAACTCCTTCTAAACTTGTTCTGTAGTAATCACTTTGAGCTTTTAAATTACTGTTTGTCCAGTTATCAATTTTGTCATAACCAAAAGAAGCTTTAACTCCAATTTTGTTGTTGATGCTATATCTAACACCACCGTCTAAATGTAAGTTTTTGAAAGTCTCAGCAGAATAGCCTGAGCTTAATGTTCTTGCTGGTTTTGCAAAACCTGCATTTAAATCAACTGACCACTTATTATATGGCTTGTCTTGCGCATTAGCACAAATACCTACCGTAAGTGCTAACAAAGATAATGTGATTTTTTTCATAATTTAATTTTTACTTTCACTTGTGCGCTATCGTAATAGCTACTATTGTTTCGTTTACTTGGCAAATATACTATAAAGTTTTTAAATATGCATTTTTTACAAGAAAAATACAATTTTTTAAAGAATAACTGAATTATATAAAATCAGTAAGGCTTCCCTTTATTTTGTATAAATGTTGTTTTTAGAACGATGTATTGAAAAAAATATAAGTTTTCTTTCTATTATTAACTAATTTGGTTTTTTATTTTTTTCTCCACTACAAAGGTACCAAATGGGATTATTGAGGCGATACATGCTAAAAACAATGTTTTGTTTGACCATTTTAACTCATTTTTTATCAAAATAGCGAAAACGATATAAGCAATGAATAATACACCATGTGCCATACCTACTTTTTGTACCATATAAGGATTGTCCCATATGTATTTTAATGGCATTGCAATGAACAATAACATAAGGAGAGAAACTCCTTCTAGAAAAGCTATAATCCTAAATAGATTAACCATAATTTTGAGTCTTTAATTTGAATGGGCTAAAATAGGGTTAATGATTAAAAATTCAAATATTTAGAATCGGATTAATGCTAAATAAATCATAAAAAAAGGCCTAGTCAAACTAGGCCTTTTGATTATGCTAAGAACTTAGCATTATATTCTTTCAAATCAACAATGTTGTGTTTGTTTGTTGGATCTTTAAAAAGAGACAAAAGATATTGTAAACTCTCAATGTCATTTACTGTAGGAGCTGCTGCTTCCTCTACAATTTCCCCTTCTTCTTCAATTGGTTCATCGTTTGGAATTGCAATGAAAAAACCATTGTTGTTTTCAATGTGTTCATACGTAAGTCTAATTGCTTTTACTAAAGTTGGAACCTCTTCTAGTAAAGCGTATTCTCTTAATTTCTTAAGGTTTGGAACTATTTGATCCACTACAAGACCGTTAGTAACTAAATCAGATTGTATTAACTTAATTAGTTTAATTGCGTTTGCGTTTTCCACAGTATTAAATTTTGGGTATTATTAATTGTAGCACAAAAATAAGCTTTTTAATAGTTTAGCAAATAAAAAAGTGGATTTAATTTTCAATTGTTTCTTCTTTTTACTTTAATCCCCTTTCTTTCACAAGTATACCTCGTCTCTTTTTTCTTATAAGAGTCCTAAAGGGCAATTGATTTGTCTATTTCTATCTTTTTTAGCGCGGCAAACCAGTACCTAGCATTGGACAAAGGTGTTTTGGAGTGGTAAATCTAGTTGTAGTGAATAGTCTTTCTAAAGAAGATGTTATTTTATTGCGATTAATTTAAAACGACTTTTTCCTCTTTTATTCGTGTTTTTTCCAAGGGTATCGTGCAAAGTGGCTAAGGGTTTTACCTTAAAAATCAAAATAAGGGCTTTCTTTGTTTGTTAGTTAAACTTATTGTTTTTGTTTTATTTGTGTGTAATATTTTTGTTTTTTACTTTTTTTGGTTGTTTGAACTTGTTTTTGTGTTAAATAATAGTATTTATTTTGTTTTTGTTAATACGTAGTTAAAGCGTGTTTCAATAAATTATCTTGACCATGTTAAATGGAATTTGATACAGGAATTAACATACCAAAAGTTAAATTTGTTTAAATGAATTACGCAAAAAAATGAAATGAAATAAGTAAAAAAATGATAATTCATTAGATATTAACAAAATGTAGTTGCTGATTAAAAGAGTGACGAAAAGAAAGAATTAAGTGGATTCATAAATACAAATCAATGGTTCAAAAAGCACTTTTTCTGATGCTTGCACTCTTGCAAAGGGAGGAAATAAATGCTTTAGAAAGACACATTGGTTTTTAAATAAAATTAGATCATGAAGTTGTACGATTGGAATGCAAATGTTCAAATGGAGCGTTTTTTCTTTATGTTTTTTATCTGTTTTTCATTTTTGCTCATGGTGAATTATTACTATGCCATGATTGCCCATAAAACAGTTTATATCGTGAATTTTTTCGCCATTATATTTAGTATCAAACTGTTTTGTATTATGGCTGATGTAGCTGATCGCCCGTTGAAGAAACAAATTGTGCAGTTGATGAGTATGGGAGTCTTTATTTTGATTCTCAGTTTTTTGCCTGTTTCGCTGTGGATTATCGTTACTGTAAATAACTTTTTTGCCTTGGTGTATTTTGTTTTTTTACACCTCCATCGAAAGAAAAGTAAGCAGAAGTATAGGTTTATTAAGTCCTACGTGAGCCTTGTTCACCTATTTTATGTTATTTACCTCATAACGCTTAATTTACAAGTGTTGTTGTTTAATCAAAGCGAAGTACCCGTTATGTTGTTGCTGAGTTATCTTCAGGTAGGGCTTCAGATCATCTTGTTAACGCTATCTTTAACGAGTTATCTTTTTTATAGTAGAATCTTGCGATTGAGAAAAATCAACGCTTTTTTCGGAGCTACTGATCGTACGCTAAAAGCTGGAAAGAAGCAAAAAAACAATCTGATACTTCAAAAGGAAATGGCCGTTTCACATGAGGTCAGCTATAAACATCAAGAGGTGATGGAGCAGATACTGGATTTCTTTGAAACAAATGATGCCTATTTAAAGACCGATTTTACACTAGAAACATTAGGGCAGTGTATTTCAAATTCCAATCTTCATGTCATTAGTTTCGTAATTAACCATCATTTAAATTCTACGTTCTATAAGCTTGTTGCCTATCATAGGATTCTATATGCGTTGAAATTGTTTACGGAGCGAAATGATTGGACTGTATTGGCTATTGCGGAAAGTGTGGGTTTTAAATCAATTAATACATTTAATAAGTATTTCAAGGATTTAACGGGATTAACTCCTGTGGAGTATCGAGTTATTTTGGATAAAAAAAGAGAGTAAGGATGTTTTGGATATTGGTTATTTTTTCAGGTTATTTTTGTTTGTGCTTGGATACGAATGTAAGATATAAAGGGGGGAGAAAAATGCTATGGATGAGTTGTGGCATTTTAGTGTTGAATGTTTTCTTGTACGGATTTGAACTTGTTTATCCCGATAGACCTTGTGTGCACCTGAGTATTGTGTTGTTTTTTCTTCAAGGATTTGGTTTAGTACAACTGATAAAGACAAGTCGATGGAGTCGTTATTTGCATGTGTTGCCTTTCGTGGTGTTTGGTTTTTTATACCTGTTGACGACGTTTTCCGATTGGACCTTGCTAGCATTACCTAAATTAAATCGAGAGGGAATTATTTATATAGGAATACTGTCTTTTGTCTATGCTAATTATGGATATTGGTGTTTAATTAAGGGGAGATTTTATAAAACCTTACGACAGTTTACAGCCTTTTATGTCACGACGTTGTATTGTACGTCTATTGTGTTTTTGATTATTTATTTCTATCAAGAATCCTTTTTTGCGTACATCCGATTTTTATTTCTATTGCTTAGTGGTTGCCTACTCTTTGGCGCTTTCTTTTATGAAGCAAGTTTGTTGTTTTACACAAAGAAGAAAAGGATAAATTCCCATGAAATTGGGACAATGACAAGATTAGATCAACGCTTGTTTGAGAAAATAGCTTTGGATATATCTGGATTAAAGACACAGCAGATTGATTTGGGAAGTCATCATGCTTTCAATCAGATTGCTGTTGCCAATTTTCCTATAGTACAGGAAGTTTTAACTGTTGATACACCAATTAAAGCCGTTGATATTCGAGGGATAATAAGTACACATTTAATTGATACTCGGTTGTTTCTAAATCCAACGCTCACTTTAGATCAGTTGGCTGATACCCTTCAATTGCCCAAAAGTGATTTAACGCGTTTTTTCAAAGAATCACATGCGTTATCCTTTAAGCAATACATCAACCGATTGAAGGTTGAATATGCGATTTTACTAATTCGAGAACGAGAAGAAAGCTATACCGTTGAAGAATTGAGCTTGCTTTGTGGTTTTAATACGCGTTTGTCTTTTTATCGGGCATTCGTCGATGTTTATGGTTTTGCACCATCCGAAATTTTGGCCTAATTATTGTTCAAAAATAGAGGAGTGAGAGTATCTGTTTTTGTGTGTTTACAGGTACATCAAGAGGGAAAAAACAAAAGCAACAAGCAAGTAAGAAAGAAAAAATATTCAAGTAGCCGAATAATTTTTTCACTATCCTGCTGTAGGATATAAAACCAACAGTACTACCTAAAACGAGGGGGTTGCCTTAGCTAAGGCAACCCCCAAATTTTGAAAAGTGGTTTAGGTTATTCATTATCTAGTTGAAGGAAATTTCCTTCGTGATCAAAGAGAAGTTCAATTTCTTGTTTCCCTTTTTTCAGTTCTACTTCAAATCCATTTCTTTTTTTCTCCACTCCAGTGAATTGAAAATCGCTGTAGTTTGTTTGGATGTAAGTAGTTAGTGGAGTAGGAAGTAGGGCAGAAGGAATTGTTTTTCCTTGTTTGCTTTCCATTTCTGTCCAATCTCCTTGTTGGTTGAACTCAATCTTAAATCCATCCTGTGTATACACTTTGTATGTTGTTTCTTTGGCCTCTGTCTCTTGTTTAATCAATACAACTTCAGAAGCTGCAAAATGTATTTTTAGCAAGGATTGAGCAGTAGCAGGTAATGCTGCATAATCAATGAGTTGTTCATCTTCATCTAAATCCGTATCTATACCAATAAAGCCCTGTGCTGCGTTGAAAATCAACTCCAACTCATTATTCAATGTTACTTCATATCCCTTGCGATCACGATCAATTTCAATGATGTGATTGCTTTTATAATGTTCTGCTACATACGCTTGGATAAGTGGAACTTCTTGAGCTAGGAAGTCAGCAGGAATAGCTGAACGATCTTCTGTTTCAATTTCGGTCCAATTACCATTTTGATCGAAATCTATTTCAATCTTATTGTTTAATCTTAGCTTATAATAAGAACCGTAATAATTCGGTTTGTTTACTTTATTGGCCTGTAATACCGCAGCATTTGGAAATATACCTGCTATAAATTCTTGGGTATTAGCAGGTAACTGCTCTAATGTTACTTGTTCTAATTCAACAGCATTGGAATCGTCACTACTACAAGCAGTGAAACTCAAATTCAGTGCTGCAAATAAAGCGATAGCGATTATTTTCTTGTTCATTTTTTTGATTTTAATTAGTTGTCAATTCTTTTAAATGCTCCTGATGTAGAAAACTCTAGTTCAAGCCCATTATCCAGTTTTACCTCATATAATCTTGTTTCCTTTTCAATCTTGATGATGTGAGCCTCAGGATAATTGGTTTTCACATAAGTTACAATCGGTTCTAAGATGAAGCTAGTTGGAAGTGGATTTCTGTTTCCATCTACTTCATCCCATTCGCCTCCTTTGTCAAATTCTATTTCGATGCGATCTGCAAAGGTTACTTTGTAGGATACAGATAGAAAATCAGCATCTTTTTCTACCGTTTGTATTGTTTTACCGTTGAAATGTGTATCCATAAAAGCAAGTGCTTTTTTAGGAAGTTCATTTTTTGTGATAATAACGTCTTTGGCTTGTACAGGTTGGCTCATAACTAAAGCAAATACACTGAAAATGCCTAAAAATAATGTTCTTAATGTTTTCATAGCGGTTTCTGTTTTTAAATTTATAGTACAAACTTACATAGAGAATCTGGAATGAATTGGGAATCCAAAAAGAACGTGTGTTTTGTACTATATTTTTTCAAAAGAATAGTTTTTGTCGAGTATTTGTTTGTTATGTTGCTGGAAAACAGTGGTGTATATTAATTTTTTATTAAGATTAAACCATTGGTTTAGTTGTCCTTAATAATTTTTTGTACCTTGTAAGGTATTAGGAAGAGCCAATTTGAGAAGACAAATTTTTAGATCAATAGTAGAGCGTACAAGTTTTATCAGCTGAAAATTTAAAATCAAAAAATAGAAAAGATGAAGAAAGGAATCGGATTAATTTTAGGATTATTTACTTTGGTTGCTTGTAACAATACACCCAAAAGTACAACTAATAGCGAGGAAGAGCTATCCAAAGAAGTACAACAAGTAGGAGGAGATAAAGATGATCACGGTTGTCTTGTTGGTGCCGGAGAAACCTGGAGTACGTTGAAACAAACTTGTTTGCGTTTGTTTGAAGTTGGTGTACGCTTAGACCCAATATCCACAGAACAAAGTGCAGTTATCAGTGCTTTTGTTGTGTATAATGACGATCAATCAAAATTGGAATTGTTTGTACCAGAGGAAGAGAAGACCAGTTTTATTTTAGATCGAAAAGAAGAAAATCTGTATGAAGACGATACGTACAAGTTTGACGCTAAAGAAGGTGTACTTTACATCCACGGCGAAAAACAGTACGCAAAATAAAAACCAAGTTCGTACTAACGAGCTGTACTCAATTTTATGTAATGTTAAGTAGAACACACCTCAAAAAAACATCGTTTATGGGGTGTGTTTTTTTTGGGTTAGGGGGTAAGAGTTAAGGGTTAAGGGTTAGGAGGTAAGAGTTAAGGGTTAGGAGGTAAGAGTTAAGGGTTAGGAGTTAAGGGTTAGGAGGTAAGAGTTACAAACTACAAACCTCACAAAAAGCAAACCTCACAAAGCACAAACCTCACAAAGCACAAACCTCACAAAGCACAAACCTCACAAAGCACAAACCTCACAAAACACCCTCTACCAACTCACCGTAAAGCAATGCATGCCATTGTATTCGTAGCGAATAGACAAGGCGTCTGTAACCCTAACAATCGTCTGTACGAGGGATAATCCCAATCCAGTAGATTCCTCATTGGTGGTGCTTCTATAAAAGCGGTTGTAAATTAGTTTTTCATCTAAAGGAGTTGTGGATGTACTTGTATTGCTGATTGAGAAGGAATTCGCCTGTAAGTCGATGATAACTTTTCCCTGAGGGATATTATGAGCGATGGCATTTTTTAGTAGGTTTTGCACCAAGGTAATGGCGAGCCCTTTATCCATGGATACTGGATTTGAAGGAGCAAGTTCATTCAATATGACTTCTACGTGTTTATAAGCAAATATATCCTCCCAGTCGTCTACAAGATCTTGGACGATTTGATTGAAGTGAACTTCTTGCACTTGAACAAACTGCTTATTTTCAATTTTTGCGAGCATTAAAAGGGATTTATTCAATTTAATTAATCGCGTTAAACTCTGGTGGATGGATTGAATTTGATTGATTTGATTCTCATTTAATTCTTCCGCTTCTACTAATAATTCAAGCTTGTTGTTGATAATAGCGAGGGGAGTTTGAGATTCATGAGCCGCATTGGAAACAAAGGTTTTTTGTTGCTCAACCATATCCTCAATACGACCAATCATTTTGTTGATTTCACTTTGTAAATCTGCAAACTCTTTAATAGGCGTTTTCGTATCTGCGGTGAGAATCTTTTGTCCTAGTGTATAGGTTTTTAGGTTGTGGAGTAAGCGATAAAACGGACTCCAAACAGCACGGCGTAAAATAACGTGATTAATGAGGTAAATACTCGCTAATAAAGCGAGGTATAAGATAAAGACCGCCAAGCCAAAGTCGCGCAATAAATCATCTGCCTCAATAGTAGAGGTGCGAATCTCCAACTTATAAGGATCCCCTTTTTGATCGACGAAAGTCGTGGTTAACATGCGAACAGGTTCATCATTATCATCCGAATCCATGTAAATCATCTCCGTAGTGAATACATTCTTTCGAGAGTACTCTCCTGGAGCTAAAGGAGTAATGCGAAAACCATTGGTGCTAAAAGGCAAGAAACTCTCCACTTGAGGATTGGTATACGCTTTTTTGATGATTTCAGTCTTGCTATTTTTCAATCCATCATCAATATTATCATATACTTCATCGGTCATGAAGGCATAAAAAATGACAACCCACGCAGTTAAAACCACAATGATTCCCACCGATAAATAGCCCAACATATAATGATGTAACTTCATCTTATTCTTGTACAAGTTTATATCCCATGCCATAAACGGACTGTATATTCACCTCAGCGTGGTGCGTTTTTAATTTTTTTCGAAGATTCTTAACTTGAGAGTACACAAAATCATAGCTGTCTGCCTCATCCATATTGTCGCCCCAAATTTGTTCGACGAGAGAGGATTTAGTAACCAATCGATTGGCATTCACTACGAAATAGTATAATAATTCGAACTCTTTATGGTTTAAGGTAACGGGCGTATTATTGACCAATACGGTGCGTTCATCGGTAAAAATCTCTACATTGTTCCACTTAATGCTCTGGAAGCCTTGCTGATTTTTTCTTCGCAAAACGGATTTAATACGTGCGAGTAGTTCCGATAAATGGAAAGGCTTGGTCAGGTAGTCATCCGCACCCAGCTCCAATCCCGATACTTTGTCGTCAATGGAGTCTTTGGCTGAAATAATAATAACAGAATCATCCTTCCCCATGCGCTTAATTTCTCTTAGTAAATCAATGCCATTGCCATCGGGAAGCATGATATCCAATAAGATACAATCGTAATCATATCCAATGAGTTTTTCTATTCCCGTTTTATAGTTTTCTGCTACTTCAACCACATAAAGCTCTTTTGCTAAAGATTCTTTCATAATGGAACGCAGTTCTTTTTCATCTTCAATAACTAAAATCTTCATGGCTCTTTTTGATTTTTCTACTTGTAAATTTACCTAAAATAATAGACAAAGTAAAATACAAGATAGGGATTATCAAGCAGCAACAAAGAGGGGAATAAAATAACAACTTAGTTTAACTTGTATGCGTGGGTTAAGCTAGAATTTGTGCGCGATGATGTTTAAAATGTTGCACATAATCTTCTATTAAATAGGCGAGTGTCTGATCATTGCACAAGCGATCGCCTAGATTACGGGTGTGTATAGTGTGAAATAAAAATACCAATTGTCTATTTAAGCTTTGCCATAAGGATAGAAGCTGAGTTAACTCCGTTTCCTGATAATTAGCAGCTGCACAATATTCCACTTGCTCATAAAAAAGCTGGGGATTCTCTTGAAACTGAGCTTTAATAAAACGAAGGTAATTAACTGTAGCACTATCGATTAGGTGACCAATGATTTCTTTTTTACTCCATTTTTCTTCCGATAATTTATGTTGGAGATCTACTAAGGGAATCGCCAATACCTCTGTTGGAAATTGTTCGATGAGGTGTTCAAATTCAAGAATCGCGTGTTTCATTTGTTTGTTTTATGTTGTTTGTTTTTTTTGAAAGAGAATGTGCCCATAAGAAGATCACGCAAGTAGGTCTTCTTATTAAGCTTCGTATAGATTTGTAACCAGTTGGTTGGCTTGGTTGGCCTCTTCTAGATTTATTTCATACTGAAGTCCGTCGGCTAGTTTTTGTTGTTGGGCTAAGAAGAACTGCATCATGGTAAATAATGCCTTCCAATTGTGTTCAATATCCGAATCGCTATAGGTTTGTAAGAGCGTATCATAGTCCTCAGCACTAAGGTATCGGTTCATAAATTTTCCTGCTTTACCTACAGCCACTTCAAAATTAGTTTGAAGACCAATATTCCATGATATCATCTCCATAAAAACAGGACGGACAACCGTTTCCATCATGTCTTTCGCGTAGGTTATTTCCCCTCTTTTCAATCCTTTGGCGACATTGACAACGCACCACCAAAACTCATTACTCATCTCAGAGAAATGGCGTTGTGTTGGTCGTTGCACACGGTAATCCTGGTCTGAGGTGGCTGCAATCCCAGTAAATAGGTTGTCTTTATCTAACCAAACCACAGTCAGACTATCCGCTTGGTATGCTTGATGTAGCTTTTCTTTTGGGAACAAGGTCAAGTCAATGCGATACCCCTCTTCAAAATAGGTAAGTATACCAAAAGAAATAGGAGGGTTATTGGGATCGCTACCCAATTCCATCTCATCGGGTCTTTGTTGCAGTATCGGTGTCCCTAAAGCTAAAAACCAATTGTGATCATCTAAGAAAGAAGGCAAATCGTCCACAACAAATACAAGATCAAAATCTTGATATACATCGGGCGTTACGTTAGGATTAGCCCTTGAACCATTTAATAGCACCGCACGTATTCTCGTATCGTTGGATGCTAAGTATAAGACTTGGTTTTGAATGTGCGTTGGGTTAAACATGGCGGTATTGGATTTATTGTGACGTAAAGTTACATGGTTTTTTGGGTGGTTCGTTTTTTTTATGATGAATGGAGGCTGTATGGTTGTTTTTTTGTGAGGTTTGTACTTTGTAGGGCGGTGAGGCGGTGAGAGGATGAGGTGGTGAGAGTGTGATGAGGCGGTGAGAGGGTGAGAGGGTACCTGGTTAGAGTAACAAGTGTTGAGTAACGGATGCGATGCTTCCTTCGTCAGTATGACATACTGGGTGTGTATACATACTAGACGGAGTACTGTGTGGAGCGGCGAGTGGGACGAGTGTTGTATTCACTTCCAGTAACCACA
>NZ_JBQZGD010000015.1:0-80240 GCF_052691955.1 Myroides sp. TSA_177.3 | reverse complement strand
GGGCAACGAAGGGTCGCATCCCGCGCTGACGGAATACCATGTGGAGTGACTGGTTAGCGTAACAAGTGTTGAGTAACGGATGCGATGCTTCCTTCGTCAGCATGACATACAAACCTTACAAAGCACAAACCTTACAAAGCACAAACCTTACAAAGCACAAACCTTACAAAGCACAAACCTCACAAAGCACAAACCTCACAAAGCGCAAACCTCACAAAACACTCCCTGCTGTGATTTATCCGATTTTTACTCCAACTTGTGCAACAGCGGTTTGTGCTACACCTTTTACTTTTGAAGTAAATTAAAAACAAGATAAAGATGAAAGTAGAAGACCTATTAGGAAAATCAGACAAACCGATTTTATTGCAATTTTTTGCTGAATGGTGTGGACCCTGTAAAATGTTATCGCGTATGATTGATGAGTCATTGGATGCAGTAACAGAAAAAGTTGAATTACAACGTATTGATGTGGATCACGATCCGCAATTAGCTGCTGAGTTTTTTGTTCGTGCGGTACCTACCATGGTATTAATTGATCAACAAGGAGCAATCTTATGGAAACATACAGGAGTGATGGCAGTACCTGATATTTTAAAACAAGTAGCACAATAAAGTAAAGATTATTTTATGACTTCAAGACGAGATTTTTTACTCAAGAGTAGCTTGTTTACCTCGGGTTTGCTAATGTCCGATTCTTTGTGGTCATTTACTCCCTTAGCCCCCGAACAGCGCGATACCTTATTTGATGTTGTCATTGTAGGGGGTAGTTTCTCGGGGTTATCAGCGGCTTTGGCCTTGGGGCGTTCCAATCGCAAGGTATTGATTTTGGATACGCAGAACCCATGCAATAAAATGGTGAAGCATACCCATAATTTATTGGCGCAAGACGGTAATTCCCCAGTCGTGATTGCCCATCAGGCAAAAGAAGATGTGGTGCGTTATGACACTGTTCACTATTACTTAGATGAAGTAACGGACGTGAAAAAGAAAGAAGGAGAGAGTTTCACTGTACAGAGTAAAGAAGGAAAAACCTTTCGTGCAAAGTATGTTTTATTTGCAACAGGACTGACGGATATTATGCCAGATATCGCTGGTTTTGAGGCTTGTTGGGGAACTTCGATTTTACATTGCCCTTATTGTCATGGGTATGAAGTAAAAAATAAGAAAACCCTGATTTTAGGAAATGGCGATTTAGCCTTTCACTATGCTATTTTAGTCCATAATCTTACTTCAGATTTGCAAATTGTAACCCAAGGGAAAGCTAGTTTTACCCCCGAACAACTGCAAGCGCTGGCAAAGAATAAAATTGGAATAATTGAAGACGATATTACTCAGTTAATCCATCATCAAGGACAGGTGACGCGTGTTGTTTTAAAAACCGGTCAGGTTGTAGCTACTGAAGCTATTTATGCTAAACCCGATGCAAAACAACATTGTGCGATTCCCATTCATTTAGGATGTACGTTAACACCACAAGGTTTACTTCAAGTAAATGCAAAACAAGAAACTAGTGTTTCAGGTATTTATGCCTGTGGTGATACGAGTAGTTTTAGATCCTTAGCCACTGCTATAGCTACTGGATCCCAGGCAGGTGCATCGATTAATATGCAGCTGTGCTTGGATAATTTTTAAAGTACTACCATCAACCGATAGTAATTTTTTTTATGTTATTGTTGAGATGCAGCAAGTAAAGGAGCCTCTTTTACTTGCTGCTATATTTCCTATATTTTAAATCTATAGACAAGATGAATATTCACGATTGTATTATTATTGGATCGGGACCTGCAGGGTATACTGCAGCGATTTATATGGCCAGATATGGAAAAACACCCCTTATGTTCACAGGTCTTCAGTTGGGCGGACAACTAACCCAAACGACAGATGTGGATAATTTTCCAGGGTATCCCAAAGGGATACAAGGAATAGAATTGATGACTGATTTACAGGAACAAGCCGAGCGATTTGGTACACAGATTATCTACCAAACGATTGAGGAAATTGATACCCGTGATCGTCCTTTTAAGTTGATTACCAATACAGAGGAGGTGTATTATGCACACAGTGTTATCGTGGCCACAGGGGCTAGTGCAAAGTGGTTGGGCTTGCCGAATGAAACACAATATTTTGGCAAAGGACTTTCAGCTTGTGCAACTTGTGATGGTTATTTCTATAAAGGAAAAGACGTTCTCGTAGTAGGGGGTGGTGACACCGCTATTGAAGAGGCTTTTTTCTTAGCTGGATTAGCTCGAAAAGTTTACGTACTGGTGCGCAAGGATTATATGCGTGCTTCGCAAATATTAATTGACCGATTAGCGAATTACAGCAATATCGAAGTTCAATTTAATAAGGAGGTTGTGGCCCTTTTGGGAGATCAAGACCAATTAACTGGGGTTGAAGTACTGGATAATACAACCCATACGCAAGAAATGAAAGCGATTGATGGGGTATTTATTGCCATCGGACACCAACCGAATACTCATATCTTTAAAAATAAATTAGCTTTGGACGCACAAGAATACATCCGTACAAAAAAAGGCAGTACCTATACGAATATACCTGGCATTCAGGCTTGTGGAGATGTTCAAGATACGGTCTATCGACAAGCCATTACAGCGGCAGGAACAGGATGTATGGCTGCCATTGACACCCAACAATTTTTGGCTAACCGCCTGATTAAAAATGGCTTTTACTGTGTGCCTATGCACAGAGAGGAAGAAGAACTATATCAACAAGAAGCATTACTGCTTTAGTGTATTGATGTCGATGTCTAACATAAAAAGGCATAACCTAGCTTGTTTTTTGGTGTATTTTTCTGAGGATTGATCATATAAATGAAGGTGAATTTGCGAAAAGCTTTTATCTTTGAATTGGTGAGTACTCGTGCTTGCTTCAAATAGAAATACAACAGAATGAAAGTAATTATTATTGGTGCTTCTGGACAACTAGGCTATGCTTTTTATCGTGAATTAAGTCAAAGAGACTGCCAATTGGTACTCGTTTCTCGTACAGACTTGCCTTATGCTATTGAAGCATCTAAAGCTCAACATTGTCGTCTCGATCGAAAGGATTCCAAAGGGCTCCATCAACTTCTAAAAGATGGTGCGGATTGGGTTATTGATCTTTTAGCCTTTCATCCCCAAGATGTCGTGCAACTGTTGCAATATCAAAGTAATATGGGCCATTTGACGGTTATTTCTTCTTCTAGTGTTTATGCCGATACAGCAGGACGCACTTTAGATGAAGCAGGGTTACACGGTTTTCCATTATTTGAGAAACCGATTGTAGAAACACAAGCGAGAGTGGCTCCTGGTGACCAAACCTATTCAACACAAAAGGTGGCGGTAGAAAATGTTTTGCTAGAACAAGCACAGGTTCCCTTTACAATTCTGCGACCTTGTGCTATTTATGGGCGTTTTACACATCATCCACGAGAGTGGTGGGTAGTGAAACGCATACTGGATCAACGTCCATTTATCCCTATTACCTACGAAGGAACAAGTTTATTTCATACCACGGCCGCTCAGCTGGTGGCGCAAGTAGGTTTCGCTGCTTATCGCCATAAAACAGCAACTATTGTGAATGTAGGAGATGAAAACCCTTTAACCGTATATGAGATTATCACCTGTATTGCTGATTATTTGGGATACGAGGGGAAAATAATTCCTATACCAGCAGTGAAGGCTCCATACCAATGGGTAGGTGTATCTCCTTGGTCTGTGCCTCAGCCTTTTTTATTGGATACAGCCGTATCAAAAGAACTACTTGCTACAGATCATCAGGTACTTCCAAATTATAAGACAGCCGTACTGGATACAATTGGAGGATTGCTTCAACAAGCAGCGGGTGAAAATTGGCAGGTGAACTATCCCCAATTAGCCGCATATCCATTTGAGCAATTTAATTATGCGCTTGAAGAGGAGTATGTAAAACAGTATGGATTAATTAGCTAGTTAAGAACGATCATAAACAACGATATCCATGGAATTTAGTGTATTAAAAGAACATGCTTTAGCTTATGCAAAGCACAGAGAGATTAATAATTTTGTCGCTTGTGGCTCTGTGGCTGCGGCCATTTTAACGGCAGAAGGCAAGGTGCATGTCGGTATTAGTATTGATACGGCTTGCTCTATGGGATTTTGTGCAGAACATGGGGCTGTAGCAGAAATGCTCAAGCATCAAGAAGTAAGAATTGAAAAAGTAATCGCTGTAACAGATTCAGGTACGATTGTACCACCATGTGGGCGTTGTCGTGAATTGATGAGTCAGCTCACACAAGAAAACAACCAAACCCAAGTAATGATTAATGAAGATACTATTGTAACCTTGGAGTCACTATTGCCGACAGATTGGAAGCCTCATGTAGTGAAACATTGGTAAAAAAGATAGTGTAAAAAATGAGAAATGTTATTTTATATATCGCGATGAGTTTAGATGGTTACATTGCCTCGCCTGATGGAAGTGTAGCTTTTTTAGATGATTTTCAGGATGAAACAGTAGGGGATTACGGATACCAAGATTTTGTATCGACTATTGATACCTGCATAATGGGGAGTGCTACTTATCGCGCAATCTTAGATTTTGGTTTTCCTTGGCCTTATATGGAACAAGAAACTTATGTGATTACGTCGAACAAACAATTGACAATCGAAAGCCCGAAAACAAGCGTATTAGCTATGGATATCACAGCGACGATTCAACAATTAAAACAACAAGATACAGGAAAGGATATCTGGCTCGTTGGAGGAGGTCAAGTCGTTCAAATGGCATTAAATGCAGGAATTTTGGATCAAATGATTCTGTCAGTTACACCAAAATTACTCGGAGCAGGTATTCGTTTATTCCCTGAAGGGATTTTGCCTTCTCATTGGGAACTTACTGATACCAAAACCTTTAAAACAGGGATGGTCGTCTTGACTTATACGAAAAGAAAAGAAGAGGAAGAGGCGTAAATCAAAAAGAGAAGTCGTATCTTTATAAGATATCCACTTAAATACATATTGTAATGCAAATCCAAAAATCAAATACTACGCGATTTTCAGATCGCGTAGCCGATTATGTTCGCTATAGACCAACCTATCCCGTAGAGATGATTGACCGATTGGAAAAAGAGGTCGGATTAAATTCTCAATTTGTTATTGCAGATATTGGTAGTGGAACAGGATTTTCATCTCAGCGTTTTATTGAGGCAGATGCCATTGTTTATGGTGTAGAGCCCAATAAAGAAATGAGACAAGCCAGTGAGGTGTTCTTCCAAGGGGCTAAAAACTTTAAAGCCCTGGAAGGAACTGCAGAACAAACCAATTTGGCGACGCAATCCATCGATTTGATTTTTTGCGGACAGGCTTATCATTGGTTTGATTTTGAAAAAGCACAAGTAGAATTTAACCGAATCCTGAAACCTACAGGGGTGATTGTTCTCGCTTGGAATGAACGCAGTAGACTTGATCCACTGCAACAAGAATATGAACAGTTGATGCGTGATTTAATCCCAGAATATAGTCAAGTAACACACCGAAATATCGACTTAGAAGATATTCGTGCATTTTTAGCTCCGCGCATCATGCAAACAGAGATGTTGTATAACCAACAAATTTTCGATCTGGAAGAACTAAAAGGACGCTTGAAATCATCCTCTTATGCTCCTAAAGAAGGAGATGCAAATTACGAACAAGTCATGGAAGCAATTGCAACTCTCTTTGCTAAATACCAAGAAGACGGTAAGGTAATATTTCGATATGATACCTTGTTGTATATTGGGAAGGGGGCTTTGTGAGGTTTGTTGTTTGTGAGGTTTGTTGTTTGTGAGGTTTGTTTTTTGTGAGGTTTGTTTTTTGTGAGGTTTGCTCTTTGTGAGGTTTGTGAAATCGTGAAATTTATCGACTAAAGAAGATTGTTGCAAAAAAACAAAAAAGCATTATGTGAGCGCTGGATGCGACCTGACATACTGGGTGGTTACTGGGAGTGAATACAACACTAGTCACGCTGTATCGTCGCTCCACACAGTATCCCGTCCAGTATGTATTCACACCCAGTATGTCACCCCGACGGAGGAGGGGTCGCATCCGTCACTCAACACTTGTTGCTCTAACTAGTCACTCCACACAGTATTCCGTGAGCGCGGGATGCGACCCTTCGTTGCCTCAGGGGCATACTGGGTGTTGATTATGAGACGATGAGAAATTCTTTTTTAATCGACAAACCTCACAAAGCACGAACCTCACAAAGCGCAAACCTCACAAAGCACAAACCTCACAAAGCACAAACCTCACAAAGCACGAACCTCACAAAGCACAAACCTCACAAAGCACGAACCTCACAAAGTACGAACCTCACAAAGTACGAACCTCACAAAGTACGAACCTCACAAAGCACAAACCTCACAAAGCACAAACCTCACAAAGCACAAACCTCACAAACAACCCCTTAAACTATTCCCCCTCCAACTGTCGAACTCGTTTAATACTTCCCACTAATACTGCACAAAAACACAAGGCAATACCTCCTGCCACATATACATTTTGGACGCCGAATTGATCGGCTAATTCAGCGGTAAATAAGAGTCCTATGATTGCGGGTATTTGACAAATACTACCGATTAAACCAAAGATTCGACCTAAGTATTGGGATTCGAATTGCGTTTGAATCAAGGCTGTAATGGAACCTTCATAAAGCGGAACTGCAATACCTTGAAAAACAGTCAGCACAGCATATACAATAAACAAATGCGGGGCGAGTGAACCACATACCAAAAGAGCAAGTCCGAGGATGATATACCCCACAATAGCTAGCGATATTTTTCTAAAGCGTTGATTGAGCACAGCTAATAAACCACCACCCAATAGCAACCCAATACCAAAGAGAATTTCCACTAAACTAACTTGATAGGGGGTTCCTTTATAATAGTTTAGGGTAACCAAAGGTGTTACAGCTACAACAGGAAAGATGAAGAATCGCGCGATAATTTCAGAAAATAACAACCAAGACATCGGCCTGTTTTTTAGAATTACGCGACCACCTTCTACCATATCCTTAAAGACAGATGCTGTAGTTTCTGTTACTTTTTTCGTTTTGGGAAAAGAAACAAATAACAACATCACACACGCAATAAACGCACCTACCACATCCAATAACATCACGATGGTCATATTGTAATGCAACAGTAAGAAGGCTCCCAATGCGGGACCACTGATAAAAGAAACGGATTGTATGACTTCATTGACTCCTGCAACGCGGACCAATTGATCTTTTGGTGCAAGCATCGGTACCGTTGACTTCATCGCGGGAGAGTGAAAAGCACCCCCAATCGAACGAAGAGCCAAGAGTACATAGATGGACCAAAGTTCAAGGAGATTCAAGTAAAAAAGCAAGGCAATTAAGGCAGAACAAATCGCCACAAAGCTATCCGAAGCAATCATGGTTATTTTTTTGTTCCAACGATCCACAAATACCCCTGCAAACGGGCCTAAAAGAATTTGAGGTAATAATCCTGCAATAGTGGCATAAGCCAATACTTTGGCGGATCCTGTTTCCATTCCAATCCAAAGAACAAGTGCAAATTGAGCAATTGAACTCGTCAAGATGGAAAAGGTTTGCCCCGTCCAAATTAAAATAAATTTCTGTTTCCAGTGCTGTACATCATAAACCTGCGTCATGGTAAAACTTTTTTTTGCAAGAATAAAAGTTTATCCCTAGAGCTACGTTACCATTTGGTAACTTCGGTTATTTATCCAAAATTTTTCTGCGTAGTCGACTTAAAGATTGGGGAGTTAATCCCAAGAAAGAGGCGATGTATTTTTGGGGAACGAGTTGAAAAAGCTCAGGATCATTTTCTAACATCGAGAGATAGCGCTCTTTTGCTAATTGGTGGGACAAATCAACAGAAATACGCGTGACGTCAAAGTAGAATTTTTCAATTAAGATGCGAATTAAGTTGGAGATGTCATGCGAAGCTAAACAAAGTTCGTCTAAGTCCTTTTTATCCATGCGATAGGCTTCACTTTCTCCCACAGATTCAAGCAGGTAATTTGGTGCAATCTCACTGTAAATAACATCGCTATAACGTTCAAACCACAAGGTGTTTTCATCCCCATCTACTACTTTATAGGCCCTCCAAATGCCTTTAGAAAGAATATAAAAAGTTGATTTTGTGTTGCTATTGTCTAAAATGGTTTGCTTGTTGTCAAACGTAATGTGTTCCATTTTAGAAAGCAATAGCGTTAAAGCAGTTGCATCGATGTTGTATTTTTCAGAAAGATGGGTTAGAAGTTTTTGCATGGGGGATGGTTAAGGGTTAAGGGTTAAGAGTTAAGGGTTAAGGGTTAAGGGTTAAGGGTTAAGGGTTAAGGGTTAAGGGTTAAGGGTTGATGGTTAAGGGTTGATGGTTAAGGGTTGATGGTTAAGGGTTGATGGTTAAGGGTTAAGAGTTAAGAGTTAAGGGTTAAGGGTTGATGGTTAAGGGTTAAGGGTTAAGAGTTAAGGGTTAAGGGTTAAGGGTTAAGGGTTAAGGGTTAACAGTTAACAGTTAACTGTTAACCGTAAATGTACTGAATTTAGATAATTTATTTTCTGTGTTCTGTGAAATTTGATTTTGTTTATCAACTGAAATCCTTTGAAATGTCCACTCCTTTCTAAGTTATATCCATTGCCTCTAGGTGTTTAAACCGCGTCCTTTGTTAGAAAAATATCATGAGTACAATCAATGCAGTTGATTTTCCAATTGTGCATGTATCTATCGCATCTACACAAAAGGAAAAGAACCAAGATCAATATTTTATAGATTATGAGAATTTACTTCAACGAGGAGAAAAATTTGTCATGATTAATGAAGTAAGTGCTCCCGATGTGGAGGAGACAAAGAGCGATAAAGCGCATATGAAGAAGATGAACCTTTGGATGAAACAAAATAGAGTAGCGCTCTCAGAAAATGTTTTAGCAATGATTCAAGTGGAACCCGATGCAATCAAACGCCAAACAGCGATTGATTTTCAACCTATTTTTCAAAAATATTGGGGACATAAGCTGATTGTAGTTGAAACATATGAAGATGCGTTAGCCCTAGCCAAAGCAGAAGTAGAACAAGTAAATGAACAACAAAATAAAGGAGTCTAAAACAAACAATCAGTTATTTTTATTTTTTATGTTATGAGTCGAACGTCCAGATAAGATGAACTTGTCTGGACGTTTTTTTATAAGTATTCTGTATGTAGTAAAGCGAAAACAACGGAATCCTCATACATGTCATTTTTGAAATAATGATGTCTTAACTGTCCTTCACGTGTAAAGTTGAATTTTTCCACCAGTTTAAGTGAGGGTTGATTATCCGGACTAATAAAGGCTTCTATGCGTTGGAGATTCAGTTCATTGAAACCATAAGCGATTACATGAGTCATTATTTCAGACATGACGCCTTTTCCTTTATAGGCATCACTGTATAAACCATAGCCAATTTCTGCGCGACCGTGCTCCAGATACCAGGTATGAAAACCACAGTATCCAATTGGTTGTGCTGTCTGAGGATCTACGATGACAAACACATGAAAAGACTTGTTGTGTGTTCTAAAACCAAATACGGCTTTGTTGCGTTCAGCCGCAACTTTCTCTTGAGGTAATCCCATTAAACTCATAATGGCTTCATCGCTCGCTGTTTTTAAAAACGCTTCGTACTTTTCAGCAGTGAGTAGAAGCAAAGTATAATGGGGCGTGTGACGTTGTTCAAAAGTAATAGAGGAATGCATATAAATTATAGTTAAGTAAATACAAAGATAAATGATACAGCATAAACTATTCCTAGACTTTTTTGACTTTTGGATATCAATTTCAATTAAAGTGTTTATTTTTGATGAGGTAAGAAGGAAACTATGTTAGATGTAAATCTTAGAGAATTAGGTGTTAGCGTTCTGCATGCGAATCAAAACAATACGCATGCCATTGACGATGTACTCAATTATCTCGATTCGCGTATTGATAGTTATTCCATTTGTATTTTACAAAAAGGAACCATCTCCATTGAATACGATCAGGAAACCCATAATTTCAAGGAGAACTCCGTATTCATTGTCAGTTCTTTTATTCCTTTCACGGCCTATCCGCAATACTCTGAACAATTCGAATTACTGATGCTTACTTTTGCATCCAATATGCCCATTCCCTTAGAGTTTAGCAATGAATTTACGCAATTGATTACCTATTATTTCGCGAGGAAGTTTTATCCCATAAAGAACTTACCAGCAGAAGAATTAGCGCGTATCAAAGAAGTGATTCAGATGATAGATACGTACATTCAGCTTGATCCAAGTTATGCTTACCGCCTAGATAGCCTACAAGCGCTATTTAAAGTGTTTTTTTATGAGTTGGTTCGCATGGTTACCAAGTATGCCCAATTGATTGATGAAAAGCCAACAGTAAAGAAAAAACTATTTATGGATTTCTTTTTATTGGTTAAAAAACACGTGAAGCAAAATAGAACCTTGTCTTTTTACAGCGATCAGCTATTCGTTACTCCCAAATACTTATCTGAAGTAGTTAAGGAATATTACGGTTCATCGGCTAAAAAGCTGATTGAAGATATTGTTATTCACGAAGCGAAGTACTTATTAGCTGATCAGACGGTACCAATCTATGAAATTGCTACTATGTTGAATTTCAATGACCAATCCATGTTTGGCAAGTATTTTAAAAATGCAGCGAATGTATCTCCTAAAGCATATCGCGAGGAACTCCAAAAAAGGTTAATTGAACCAATATAAAGTCCTTTATCTCTTGTATTTTAATTAAAAAACAGAAATTTATACCAAATTAGAAGCAGTTTTCCCCTTCTGGGAACTGTGACTTTACTTGACCTTTGCTAAAGAATAAATAATCAAGTACTATGCAAAGGAATTTAGTAAGAGGCACTGTTTTTGCTGCCTTGCTGTTAACAACAATGAGTTGTGCAAAAAAAGAATCAAATCTTAGTGCACCTCCGACTGCTATACAAGTAAAAAGTCAAGTAGTCAAAAAAGTCAAGATTGCCAATCCAAAATCGTATGCTGCTACCTTAGAACCCGACCAAATGGCAACGGTAGGATTTGCAGTTCCGGGTACAATAACAGGCGTTTATGTCAAAGAGGGACAAACTGTTAGTGCCGGACAAGTATTGGCAAAATTGGATGATCAAGCGTATGCAAATACCTATCAAATTGCAGCTGCGAGTTATGATCAAGTGGTAGATTTATATCAGCGTTTACACAAGCTTTATGAGAAGGGAAGTTTGCCTGAACGCGATTACTTAGACGTAAAGACCAAATTAGCTCAAGCCCAAGCAAATAAAAACATCAACGCCAAACAGCTGAAAGACGCCAACTTAACGGCTTCTTTTTCTGGTATCATTACGATGAAAGCGGCAGAAAAGGGGATGGTAATTGCTCCAGGACAACCGCTATTTACCCTGTCTAATTTAGATGTCGTTTTTGCCAAAATTAATGTTCCCGAAAGTGAAATTAACCAATTTAAAAAAGGACAGCTAGCGAGTTTGTACATCCCTTCTTTACAAAAGGAATATCAGGGCATTATTGATTTGGTCAACCCACAAGCTGATCCAGTAACGCGAACGTATCGTGTAAAGGTGCGTTTGGACAATCAAAACCGCGAAATACTCGGAGGAATGTTAGGAGATGTGTGGGTAGCAGATGAACCAGAAGAACAAATTATCATCCCTGCTAGTGCCGTTCAGATTGGAGAGAATGGAGTTACCCATGTATATGTATTGGATGGAAGTTCTGCAGGGGTAGTACGAAAAAGAGTGAAAGTGGCACAAGTACGCGGATCAAGTGAATTAATCATTCAACAAGGCTTGGAAGCGGGAGAGCGCTTGGTGACAACGGCTAGCGCTAAGTTATATGAAGGCGCGGTAGTTGCGCAATAAAAGAAAAGGATTATGTCAAAAAAGATAAAGATAAATTTAATAGAAGCTGCGATGAAATATCGTCAAGTGACGTTAGCACTCGCAGTAATACTCCTGGGATTGGGAATCTATGCAGTTAAGCATATGTCCAGAGCAGAAAACCCCAATATTGAGATGCCCATTGCGATGGTAGTTTCTTTTTATCCCGGAGCAGATGTGTATCAAACGGAACAGCAAATCACCAAGAAGATTGAACAATACTTGTTTACGTTTGAGGAGATAGACAAAAAGAAAACAACCTCTGAAACCAAAGCTGGGCAGACATTTATTACGGTGCGTTTGCGTACGGAGGTCAAAGATAGAAAGCGCTTCTGGGCAACGTTACAACACGGTATGAATACAGAAGTAATGCCCAATTTGCCTCAGGGAAGTATTGGGCCGATTGTCAACAGTAGTTTTGGAGATGTTACGGCTTTGATTTTGTCCCTTTCGTCACCTACGAAAGAGTATAGTGAATTAGAGAGATATTTGGATCAGGTAGAAGATGAGTTAAAAACCATTCCAACGGTGGCTAAGATTAATCGCTCGGGACTTCAGCAGCCGCAAATTAGCGTAGAGATTAACAATCAGAAGTTACTGGATTATGGCATTACCACTTCGCATATTGTTTCGGTTTTACAGGCGCAGAACTTAACCATGTATTCAGGGGAAGTAAAAATGCCCAACAATACGATTCCTATTTTTACGACCAGTGAAATTGGAAGTCAACGCGATATTGAAAACCTAATGGTGTATACTCATCCCAATGGGGAAGTAGTGCGCCTGCAAGATGTGGCTAAAATAGAACGTTCGTATACAGATCGTACGTCTTTTATTCGCATGGGAGAAGATAAAGTATTGATGCTCGCTATAGAGATGCAAAGTGGAAATAACATCGTTGAGTTTGGGGCATTAATTGATCAGAAATTAGCAGAAATAGGAGAGCGATTGCCGCAAGACATTAAAATTGATACGATTGTTAGTCAGCCCGATGCTGTGGATTTGAGTGTTTCTCACTTCATGACCGAGTTTGTTATGGCAATTGGTGCGTGTGTATTGGTTGTTGTACTATTACTACCGTTCCGCGTGGCTGCTGTTGCTTCAATCGCTGCTCCGATTTCATTTATTATTACGTTTGGAATCATGAGTTTGTTTGGCATTGAGTTGCATCAAGTATCCTTAGCTGCTTTGGTGATTGTATTAGGGATGGTGATTGATAATGCCATTGTAATTGTCGATAATTACGTCGAAAAGCTCGATGAAGGTATTGAACCTTGGACTGCTGCTTGGCAATCGGCTAGACAATTAACGATTCCAGTGCTTTCAGCTACTACAGCTATTATTTGCGCTTTTGCACCGATTCCGTTTTTTATGGATGGAATTGCAAGGGATTTCTTAATGGCTTTGCCTATAACGATTGCCATTGCCTTAATCTCTTCTCTTTTTGTTTCGTTTTTTATTACGCCTTTGACTTGTTATATCTTCATTAAGAAGGGATTACATAGCCCAGAGGAAACAGGAAGTAAAAAGAAAGAAAAGAAGAAAAAGAATGTATTGGATTACTTACAGCATTATTTCAACAAGGGAATTGCCTTGGCGTTTAGACATCCGAAATACACCTATGTTATTGCCATTGGTTCTGTTGTTTTGGCACTGGGAATTGCTTCTCAAGTAGAGCAGGAGTTTTATCCGTTGAGTGAAACCAAACAGTTTAATGTGGAATTGTGGTTGCCAACAGGAACTTCCTTAGAAGAAACGGATAAGGTAGCCAAAGAAGTAGAAGCTATTTTCCAAAAGGATGAACGCGTAGTGAGTATTGCCAGTTTTATAGGGATGAGTTCCCCTCGTTTTAATGTGACGTATTCACCAGAAATTCCAAGAGAAAATTATGCGCAGATTTTCATTACAACCCACGATGCTAAAGAAGCCAATCAAGTGGTACAAGATTATTTGCCACAGTTTGACTCCTATTTGGAAGAAGGGTATGTACGCTTGCGCCAACTTAGTTTACAAGAAGGGGCACCTATCTCCATCCGCATTATTGGTGAGGATATAGAAAATCAAAAAATAGTAGCGGATCAGATTGAACAAATATTGAAGCGCCACAAAGGGACGAATTGGGTGCGCACGAGTTACCAAGAGGATTTGTTCTCGTTGAATATTGTTCCATTAGAAGATAAAGCGGAACGCTATGGTGTATTGAATTCGTCTATTGTGCAAACGGTGGGAACTGGAACAAAAGGAGCACCAGTGACTCGATTTTATGAAGGAGATAAACCCGTGGATGTACAGTTGCGCTTTGTAGAGGAGAACAGAAAGGATTTAGGGGATATTGCACAGATCTATGTGCCTTCTATTTTTGGACATGCGGTTCCGTTGAGTGAAGTGGCACAAGTAGAGCCACAATGGACTCCTGGTGTGATTACACATCGCAATGGACTTCGTACACTAGAAGTAAATAGCGAAACGCAAATGGGCATTAAAGCGGCTTCTATTATGGCGGATGTAAAAGGGGAAATTGAGGCGATTAACTTGCCACATGGAATTAAAATTCAATACGGTGGTGATAGGGAAACATCGGAAGAAAACGGACCAGCGATGATGAAAGCGTTAGGAGTGAGCTTGGTTTTGATTTTCTTGATTCTGATGATGGAATTCAAAACAATTGGCAAGTCGCTGTTTGTCTTAGCTACTTTCCCTTTGAGTTTACTCGGTGCCTTTTTAGGTTTATGGGTGACGGGAAATCCAATGAGTATGACGGCTTTTATGGGTATTATTAGTTTGATTGGAATTGTGGTGCGAAACGGAATTATCATTGTCGATTATGCGGATGAATTAGTTCGCGATCACGGATATAGCCGCCGTGGAGCAGCCTTAGCGGCCGCAAAACGACGTATGCGACCAATCTTCTTAACCTCCGCAGCCGCCGCAGTAGCTGTATTGCCAATGATTATTGGAAAATCCCCGATGTGGGCACCCTTGGGAAGTGTACTTGCCTTTGGATTGATTGTATCTATGGTACTGACCTTGTTTGTGGTACCAGTTTTATACTATCGATTTACTAAGTATGTCCCGCAACACGAACAGTAATGCGTTCAACATTAAAAAAGAAAATCATGAGAGTAAATCGCAATTATATCATATTTCTAGGCTTTCTGTTTACATTAACTTCTTTTGCACAAGATTCTAAAGTACTTGAATTGGCAACGTGTAAGCAGTTAGCCCTAGATAATAATAGAAGAATAACCAAAGCAAAACGACAAGTCGATGCAGCAAATCAAGGAATAAAAGCCGCGAAATTAAGTGCCTATCCCATGCTTGATGCTTCGTTGTCTGGTGCTTATTTAGGCGATCCTTTAGGAGGAGCCATGAATGGTCTGATACCCGAAAAAATGGCCAATGCGATGGTATCGGCAAGTGTACCCTTATATGCAGGGGGCAAATTAAGAGATGGGGTAAAAGCAAGTAAATCTCAACAACATATAGCGACTCAAACAGTCGCAATGACAGAAAGAGAAGTCTTGTTTGAAACAGAGAAAACCTATTATGAGGTAGTCAAATTACAAGAAAAAGAAAAGTTAGCTCAAGAGTATATTACGTTGTTAGAAGCGTTAGAACAAGATGTTAAGAACAGTTATGAAGTGGGACTAACGTATAAGAATGATCTGCTCAAAGTACAAGTGGCTTTAACGAATGCTAGAGCAGGGTTAACCAAAGTACAAGATGGACAGTATCTCTCTCAATTAGCATTAAAACAACTCATTGGGTTAGATCAAAGTGAAGAAATAGAGGTAAACTATCGCTTGGATATGACGGAGTATACCACGCTAATTTCAGATGAACAGCGAGAGAATTCAATTTTAGCTCGTCCTGAAATACAGATTCTGGAAGAAGTAACTCACTTGGAAAACCTACAAGCGAAGATGCTCAAATCGGAGTATTATCCAACGGTTGCCTTGAGTATGATTGGAATCTCTGGTTTTGGAGAGGGCATTAATTTCACCAATGGGAAAGATAATTTGACTTCCTATGTTGGGTTGGTTAGTATTGAAATTCCCGTATTTGATTGGGGGAAAAGAGGGGCGAAGGCTAAAGAACAACGCTTAAAAGCCTTAGCGGCAGAAGAGGAATTAGAACAGACGAAAGAACTCTTGTACTTGGAGGTGCGAAATGCAGAAATAGGAGTGAGCCAAGCGCAAGAAGATTTGAAATCTTCAGAACTTGCTTTGGGGCAGAGTACAGAGAATAGACGTATTGTTCAAGATCGCTTTGAAGCAGGCACCATTGTAAGTAAAGATGTGTTGGAGGCCAATGCGTTATGGCAAGAAGCGTTTAGTCAGGTGATTGAAGCTAAGATTGTCTATTTGATTCAGTTGGCTAATCTGAATCGCATCTTGTAAGGACGAAGGAGGATTCACTCGTTCAATTAAAAAGGAAAAATTATCTTTTTCATGGATATTTTGGTTTGAGAGAAGAGGCATGACCGGGAGGGTCATGCCTTTTTGTATGAAGGTATATCACTGCTTTTTTGACTGGATTGCGGGTTTTACTATTGCCTTACTCTGCATCCAAACGCATGCGCATGGATTGACTAAAGGGCTGGAAGCCTTCTCTTTCATAAAGGGCAATAGCTTGTTGATTGCGATGCAATACGGTCAATTCGAAATAATCTACCTGATTTTCGATTCCCCATTCTTTAACGTGTTGGATTAAGGCTTTGCCATATCCTTTACCGCGGGTAGTAGGATGAACAACCAAATCCATCAAGTATACACAGCGCTGTGGTACAAAGGCATTGTAAGGCGGACTGTTTTGCAGTTGTGCAATGGCGAATCCTTGTATGGCTCCCTCATCTTCAACAACAAATAAAGCAAAATCTTGTTCTCCACGAATGACACTTTCCACAAAAGCTTTGTCTTGGATGGCTTCTTTCATATAGGCTGGTTCTAATTCTCCCATACCTTTGAAGAGTAGGGTATACAACTGCTGAATGGCAGCTAAATCAAGGTTATGTGCACGTCTAATCATCAATAAAATTGAATAGGTTAACCTTCAAAGTTAGGGTTTTGATTTGAAAAAAAGTGTATTTATATCAACGATTATACAAACTGCGTTGGTCCATTAAACAAAAAAGGAGGTCAAGTAGTGGTCCTATAATTTGTGGTATATTTCTTTTTTTCAGAACTTTGATTATGGCTTTATTCATCACGTTAGATAATGTTCGAACTTTATATCCTATGGAGGCTACGCCAACCATGGAAGGGATAGTGGTACATCGACAGCAGCATCAGCCCCATCAGTCTTATTCGCGACACAATCGATTGTTTGATGGTTTGCTATTAGGGTTTATGCTGAAGGGAACCATGAAGTTAAACATCCATTTTTCAACCTATGAAATTAAGGCGGGCGATATCGCAGTAATCCCTCCACAGATTATGTTAGAAACCTTGGATTTAGATGAAGAGGCAGAACTGGTGACGATTGGTCTTTCGTTGGATTTTATAACGGAGTTTCCCTTATTACGCGAATGGATCATGAATGACCAAATCCGTTGGCAACCGATTGTTCAACTTAAGCCCGAAGAGCAAGTATTACAAAAGGAGTTAGTAGCACTCATCCAGCGTTTTTATCACAAAGAACCGAGTGCAAATAAAGTGGAAATGCTCCGCCATTTGATCTTGGTTCTCATCCATATGCTTGTTGAGGTCTATTCTGCGATACCCATAGCAAAACGTGTAGTTAAAAATCGAACCCATGCTATTATTGATGCCTTTTATGCGTTGTTGATGGAGCATGCTATTGAGCAACGTCAGGTTGGGTTTTATGCAGAACAATTGCATTTAACTCCTCAATATCTCTCTACCTTCTTAAAACAACATACCGGAAAGTCAGTTTCTCAATGGGTAGATCATCAGTTGGTGTTGCAAGCGAAAATGCTATTGTCCGCTTCAGATCAGTCTATCAAAGAAATTAGCCATCATTTACATTTTATAGAAAGCAGTGTCTTTAGCCGTTTTTTTAAACGAATGACAGGTATATCTCCGTCTTCTTTTCGCGAGCAAAGGGGAGTGGCTCCCCCCTAGTACTTCCTAGTACGAATAGCTGCTTAGCTTACAAATTGTAGCCAAAGCCCATGATTGAGTCAAGTTCTTTTTTTTCATTGCCCTTTACTTTTACGGGATGAAAAAAACAGAAAAAAAAGCAGCGGTTGGATTTATATTTATTACACTGCTGATTGACATTACAGGGTGGGGCATTATCTTACCTGTGGTTCCCAAATTAATTGCAGAATTAACCCATAGTACAATCAATGAGGCTGCACAGTATGGGGGATGGCTTGGTTTTGCGTATGCGCTGACGCAATTTGTATTTGCTCCCTTGGTTGGTAATCTCAGTGATCAATACGGAAGACGACCTATTCTATTAGTCTCCCTTTTTGGGTTTGCTTTAGATTATCTCTTGTTGGCTTTTGCTCCGTCAATCAGCTGGTTGTTTATCGGTAGGATTTTAGCAGGGGTAACAGGGGCGAGTATTTCGACGGCAACTGCGTATATTGCCGATATATCAACGGATGAAAATAGAACGAAGAACTTTGGGGTAATAGGTGCAGCCTTTGGGCTAGGTTTTGTTTTGGGGCCTGTATTTGGAGGTATTCTAGGGCATTATGGAGCGCGTATCCCTTTTTACGTTGCGGCTGTTTTGTGTTTGATGAATTGGATTTATGGGTATTTTATTCTTCCAGAAAGTTTAGATCAGCACAAGCGAAGACCTTTTGAATGGAGTAGAGCCAATCCTATTGCTTCTTTTCGCTTTCTACTTCAACAACCGAAGATATCTAAGTTGGTACTCGCGTTAGTTTTGGTTTATATTGGGCTGCATGCGGTACAGAGCAATTGGCATTTCTTTGCCTTTTATCAATTGAATTGGAATGAGCGTTTGGTTGGAATCTCATTAGGGGTACTAGGTTTGTTGTTGGGCTTGGTGCAAGGTGTTTTGGTGCGTTGGACAGTTCCGAGATTAGGAGAAGAACGAAGCATCTATCTTGGTTTGTTTTTTTATGCCCTTGGCTTGTTGTTATTCGCCTTTACAACCCAAAGTTGGATGATGTTTGTCTTTCTTATTCCCTACGCATTAGGTGGGATTTGTGGTCCTTCCTTACAAGGAGTTATTAGTAAAAGTGTACTTCCCAATGAGCAAGGGCAATTGCAAGGGGCGCTGACGAGTTTAGTGAGTGCCACTGCAATTGTAGGTCCACCTCTTATGACTAACCTGTTCTATTTTAGCACGAAAGAAGATGCTGTTATGCAGTTTCCTGGTGCTCCTTTTCTATTGGGATCACTTTTGATGTTTAGTAGTGGAATAATTATTTATCGCGCGTTTAGACAAACCAACCAAGAGGTGTAGTTTTTGTGTACATTTGATGTTTAATGATTCTTCGGTTTATTCAAGAAGATCATCGTAGTGTGAAATCTAAACTAAAAGTACAAATAAAATATAGATGATGGAAGTACATATTGAAACAGAGCGCCTATTGATTCGCCCTTTATTACCCACAGATGTGGAAGGGATGTTTGATTTAGATTCCAATGCAGAAGTGCACCTGTATTTGGGAAATCATCCGGTACAAAGCAAAGAAGAAATAGTGGAGGTAATCGCATTTATCCGACAACAGTATGTAGATAACGGTATTGGACGTTGGGCTATGGTGGATAAGGAAACACAAGATTTTATTGGTTGGACGGGGTTTAAATATGTCACAGAAGAAACCAATAAACATATCCATTACTATGACTTGGGTTATCGCTTGCGTCAGCAATACTGGGGGAAAGGTATCGCTACAGAAGCAGCAATTGCCTGCTTAGCTTATGGGTTTAATCAACTTGATTTTCAAGAGGTATTTGCCATGGCCGATTGTGGGAATGACGGTTCCAATAAGATTTTAACCAAGCTTGGATTTACCTGTATGGAAACGTTTGATTTAGACGGAATTCCCCATCATTGGTATCGATTAGATAAAGCATCTTTCGAAAAGAGAAAATAAATAGAAAAGAGCGGTAATCCTCAGATTATCGCTCTTTTTTTGTCGTTATCCCTGAAATTAGTCGTAAATTTAGAAGTATTTACATCCAACACTACTTTACTATGATTGATCCAAGTATTTTACTTCGTTATCAGGGTTTTATCAAAGAATTTGACAAGAATGAAACGGTTTTTTCTCAAGGAGAAGAACCGCGATACTACTACCAAATTGTACAAGGAAAAGTCAAAATGAATAATTACAATGAAGATGGCAAGGAATTCATCCAAGGCCTGTTTACTGATGGAGAAAGTTTCGGCGAACCTCCGTTATTTTGCGCCGTGAATTACCCTGCCAACGCTGTTACTTTACAACCCACACGTATCCTCCTCATTAGTAAGTGTGATTTCTTTACCTTGTTGGAAAACGAAAAGAAAAGCTGTTTTGCTATTCTACAAGCGCTTTCTTCTCGTTTGTACTACAAGTCGATTATGGCCCCTGAGATTTCGTCTAATGACTCAGAAAAGCGAATACTAACACTCCTTCACTACATCAAAGACCAAAGCAACGCCAATCAAAAGGAATTTCAGGTCGATTTAACCAGACAACAAATTGCCGATATGACCGGACTGCGCGTAGAAACGGTCATCCGAACTATTAAGGAAATTGAAGTCAAACAGCAAATTCGAATTAGAAAAGGGAAGTTGTTTTTTTAGGGGGTTAGGAGTTAAGGGTTAGGAGTTAAGGGTTAGGAGTTAAGGGTTAGGAGTTAAGGGTTATGGGTTAAGAGTTATGGGTTAGGAGTTATGGGTTAGGAGTTATGGGTTGTTCAATCACACCCTCTCACCCCCTCACCATTCACACCATCTCACCACCTCACCCTCACCATTCACACCACCTCACCCTCACACCACCTCACCGTTCACACCCCTCACCATTCACACCCTCTTAAAAATTTTTCTTCTTCCCTGTTACATAAATCAACAGAATAGGAAGTAAGGTCCAGAGAGACAAGAGTAGAAAAGAAATAATACTTCCAGAACTACTGCCGAAGAATTTTTTAAATACCGCTCCTGTATAGCCCAATAGCGCAGAGATATCGAGTTTGAGTAAGATGAGAATACGCGATAAGTCGATGGGATTGAGGATGGTTCCAATGAGAGAAATATTCTCTAAAGGATAATCGCCAAAAACCATTAAGATACTCAAGAAGATACCATCGTAGATGACCGCTAAAAATAACCACAAGAGGATGGCTAGACCAAATCCTTTGATTTTGTTTTCATTTCTCAACCCCAGGTTATAGGCCAGTGCACTAAAGATAAAAGTTAAGAAAGCACCAATCCCTAGAAGAGATAGAAACTCAAAGATGATGTCCGATTCAAAGAGGCCATAGCAAATAAATGGAATACCTAACCCGATTAGCAAACTCATCGATAACGATAGCGCAACACCGAGGTATTGTCCAATAAAGATGGAAGATCGCTTAATGGGTAGCGCTAATAAAAGCTCTGTAAACTCTTTGGAATCATAGTAGTACATGATTCCGAAAATCGTACTGATCAGCGGAACAAGCACAATAATGATATTCATCAATGTAATAATAGCCTTGCCAATATCGTGATTCAAAAATAACAAGACAAATCCCAAGAGCAAGTAGAAGCCTAAATAGAAGTAGCTCCATCTACTGCGCATTAAGTCGTAACAACTATATTTTAGAATTTTAAGCATATTAATCGATTAAAAGATTAGCAATAGCGTGTTCAAAAGAATCTTGTTGCGTGGATTCTTTTAGTTGCTCAATAGTGCCTTTGAAGTATATTTTTCCTTCGAGAATAAAAATAATCTGATCGGATATTTCTTCCACAAAGCTCATAATATGAGAAGTAACAAGAATTGTTTTTCCCTTTTGTTTTTCATTGAGGATAAGCTGTTTCAAGGTAATCATAGCAGCAGGATCAAGTCCTGTTGTCGGTTCATCGAGAATCAAAATAGGATTGTCAAACATAAATGTCAACAAGAGATTGACCTTTTGTTTGGTTCCTCCAGACAGCTTATTGAGTTTCTTGTTGAGAAAAGGAGAGAGCTTAAACAAGTCAATCAACGGTTGGTGATCTTTTCCCTTATCATCCCGTAGATCCTTGATCATCTGAATGAGTTCTATAACGGTGATGTTGTTTGGAAAATTGGCAATTTGAGGCAAATAGTCGATGTTTTTTCGATATTCCCATTGATTGGCAATGTTTTGTCCATTAATTTCAATGGTGCCTTGATCGGGATAAACCATCGATAAAATACACTTGTTTAGCGTTGTTTTACCACTTCCATTCGGACCTAAAATAGCCAATACCCCTTGGTCAATGGTGAGATCAACCCCTTGAAGGACTTGGTTATCCGCAAATCTCTTATGTAAATTAGTTATCGTTATCATGTTGAATTTGTTTGATGAAAGGTTTGGCGTCTACTAGATTATCAGGTGTAAATACAGGAGATACTTTCTCTGAGAAATCTATGATATCCACAAATAGACTGCGGAGAAAAATAATCGACTCAGGTGTTTTATTGACAATGTAGGAGAAGAGCTTAATTGGGCGATAGGGTACATCCCCAATTCCATCCTTATCCAAATCATACCCCGTGTAATTACTCCAGTAATTAGAATCAAAATTATTCTGGTTGAGCTGTCCCTGATAGAGTAAATCAAAAGAGTTATTCAAAAAATTATTGTGATTCACGAGGTTCTGATAATTTGCTCCTCTAGAGTTTAGTGCCCATCCATTACTGATAAAATCATTGTGGGTGTATTGTACGCGGTTCGACCCTTCGATATTAATCGCCGTGGTGTTATTTTTAAACACATTGTAGCTAATTTCAGTGTCGTTGACCTCTTTTAAGAGCACACCATAGGCAGCAGAGCCCCAGTTGTCACTAAATAAATTGTGACTCATCTTCATGGATTTAGAAAACATAATTGCTACACCAGCTCCATTGTTGGTATACGAGCAATTCGTCACTACATCATGGTTGGAAAACATAAAATGCAACCCATAACGAACATTGTTTTTACTGATATTGTTGTGTATGGTACAATAATTAGAAAACTCCAAGTAGATTCCATCTCGTACTCTTTCTACATAATTGTTTTTGATTTCGATGTTGTTGCAGTACCACAGTTGAATCCCATTGCCTGAATTAAATTCACTCTTGGCTTTGCCGTAAATTTTATTGGATATTACTTTACCTTCTTTTGATTTTTCAAGGTAAATACCAAAGAATAAATCCCTGATGGTATTGTTTTCAATGATAAAGTGCTTGCTTTCTCGTACGCGAATGGCCGCATAATCTTTGATGTAACTCGTCCCCACATTGATAATCGTAAAATCTTTGATGGTGACATAATCGGCTTGGATAATAAAGATTTCGCCTTTATTTTCTCCATCGACGATCGCATTTTTACTCAGTAGGGTGAGGGGTTTCGTAATGCGGATATCCGTTTCTTTATACGTTCCTGCTTCTACAATGATGAGGTCATAATCTTCAGCCAATGCAATAGCCTTTTGTATCGTATTTACCGTTTTTTGTGGGTGAACGGTAATGGTTTTGGCAATTGTTCCCCATCCTTGTACAAGTAAAATAATAGCACATGCAATTTTAAGTGTGTTTTTCATAGATGTAAGGGGTTATAGACGAAGTAGATTAGTGATGAGACAATTGTTGACGAAGCGTAGCGAATGTATAGTGATCGCCGGTATATTCTTCCAATAGTTTGGTGGCTTGTTCTTTGGTTTTTGTAGCAGATAAAAAAGCACCCATCGGACTCGGAATGTTTTTAGAGATGATGAAGTTTGCTTCTTCTGCTGGAATCAAGACCCCTGGATTGAGTAAATCGGCAACCAAAAGATGCTGATAGACGGTGAGGGGTTGATTTTGCTGTTCGATATAATGCAACATACATTCGATGGCATCGAACTTATAATTTTTGCCTTTGGTGGTTACCAATTGAGCGGCGTGTTTATTATCGACAATTCCCATTTTACAAAAGTCACAATCATCCGTGCCATATTCAATGGGTTGTACTTTTACGGTACAAGAAACAAAAAGTACAAGAAGGATAAGATAAGCGAATGGTTTCATATTACTTTTTTTTAGATTTAATTCCCAGCACATAAGCGAGGAAGGTGAGTAGCAATCCGAATCCCATGAGGTAAGCCCCAAGATGAGGATAAGAATAAGCGTCAAAATTTAGTATTTTGCGATGACCAAATAACGGAGGCTCATAGGTTAAAGGATTTCCTTGGGCATCGACCATCTTCATGATCGCATGTGGATCTAAATCACTGCCGTAATCAATTAACCAAAGGTTAAAATCATACATCCCTGCGATTCCTAAAACGGCCATAAGCACAAGCCAACCCAAAAAGAAAGAAGGTTTTACTTTATTGAAGTATCCCCCAATACCCAAGGCAATACCGAGGATAGCCATGGAGGCCACTACAATCGGGAACACAGTAAATTCCCACATCTGTTCTGGTTTTGGGATGGTTTTCATCCCAATATAATGATTCAAACCGTCAATATTTTGAAGGTCAAATTCTCCTACACCCTTAATCCCATCAATATAAATATTCATTCCCAAGGGAATAGGATATTGTGGAGCTCCAAGTTCAATGTTCCATAGCGGAAAATAGAATAAGGATAGGAGTAAACTAGCCCCCACTATCATTAAAATAGAGGATTTTTTCATGTTTTTCTTTTTAAAAAGGACAGGGTTTTACGCCTGTCCTTTTGTGAATTAAGATTAAAAAGCGGCTTTATATTACGTGTTATTCATCGTCTAAAGACCAAGAAAGAGGAAGTGTTGAATCCGCTGGGGATACGCGTACGTAACCTTGCATTTCTTGGTGTAAAGCAGAACAGAAATCCGTACAATAGAATGGCCACACTCCAACTTGTTTTGGTTCCCAAACAAAGGTTTCTGTTTTTCCTGGTGTAACTAAGAGTTCGGTTGTATTGGCACCTAACATACTGATTCCATGTGGTACGTCAAAGTCTTGCTCTAAGTTGGTCACGTGGAAATACACTTTATCTCCTACTTTAATTCCCTCTATATTATCCGGTGTAAAGTGACTGCGAATCATCGTCATGTAAATGTGTACCTCTTTTCCGTTTCGCGTTACTTTTGTTTCGGCAGGTGATTTTGCCGCATACGGGTGTTTGTTTTCATCTAGCTTATAAATCTGTCGGGCTTTATCCTTAATCTTGTCCGCCTTAATGGCTGCTGCATAGTGCGGTTCACCAATCGTAGGGAAGTCAAGTAATAATTCCATCTTATCGCCAGAAATATCATAGAGCTGAGCCGAGTGGTTCAAATCTGGACCTACAGGTAAATAGCGGTCTTTGGTAATTTTATTCATCGCTACCAAGTATTTTCCATCTGGTTTTCTTGAGTTTCCACCAGGAATCATCAAGTGCCCAACAGAGTAGAAGGTTGGTTTGCGGTCAATAATCTCCCAAGTACCCAATTTCCATTTCACTACTTCCGAAGAAATAAAGAAGGTCGTATATGCATTTCCTTGTCCATCAAATTCAGTATGTAAAGGACCTAATCCAGGTTGTTCTACTACACCAGCCAATACATCCTCAAATTTTAAAATCGGAAGACCATAAGCCTCTCCATCAAATTTCTTTTTCTCAATGGCATCTAACATTTTGGTGAAAGAGTGCACGGTTAAGTTAGCTGAGAGCTTACCATTTCCAATGATGTATTCTCCTGAGGGGTCAACATCACATCCATGGGGTGATTTTGGCGTAGGCAATAAGTACACCAAATCAGGAAACTCACTTGCATCTAAAATAAGCACTTCCTCTTTCATGGTATGCGTTGCCATATGCGTCGCATTGTCAAACTTATTGTGTGCATATTTCACTGGCATTTTTTTCCCTTTTCCTGCTTTGATGTATTCCTCTGCTTTTTTCCAGTTTACCGCAGCAATAAAATCTTTGTCGTTTTGAGAGGCATTTACCTCTAGTAAACTATGTGCTTCTTCGGTATTATAGGTGGTAAAGAAGAACCATCCGTGCGATTTACCTCGCCCAGGGTGTGATAAGTCATAGTTGAAACCAGGCATCTGAATTTGGAAAGACAAATCCATTTCTCCAGATTTTTGATCTACTTTAATGAAAGATAAGGTTCCTTTAAAGTTTCCTTTGTATTCTTTAATTGGAATATCGCGTTGTGGAATAGGCACAGAAAAACGAGTTCCAGCCACTACATATTCGGTATTCTCCGTTACGAAAGACGAGCTGTGATTTCCCGCACTATTGGGGATTTCAATAATTTCGGCTGTACTAAAGTCTTCCAAATCAATACGAGCAATACGCGGGGTATTATTTCCATTGATGAAAATCCAACGTCCATCTAATTCTCCATTGGTTTGAGAAATATCAGGGTGGTGGGAGTCATCCCAAGGAATAAAACCATGGGAAGTCATCAACATGGGTTTTGTTTCTTCACTATAGCCGTAGCCTTTTTCTGGATCTTGAGAGAATACCGGAATTACTTTGAATAATCGCCCTGATGGCAATCCATATACTGATAATTGGCCGCTAAATCCCCCCGAAAAGAAACCATAGTATTCGTCGTATTCACCAGGTGCTACATACACTTTTTCAGCTGCATTGGAGGAAAGCGCTCCTTTGTTGTTTTGCTTGGCTTTGTTGCAACTGACGAAGGTAAGTCCAACCAGACAACTGACTAAAGTGAGATTTATATACTTTTTCATACTTGATGTTATTAAGGTTACAGTGTTCTAAAATATTCCAGTACGGCACGAGCCTCTTCTTCTGTCAGATTTTGGTTCGCCATTGGTGCACCATTGAATTCTTTCAGTAAATCTTGTGCTAAGGCATCGTGTTCCAGCATGTTTTCAGGGTTTAGAATCATGTTCATTACCCATTCTGGTGTACGACGCTCTAAAATGCCTTTAGGAGCTGGTCCAATAAACTTTTTGTCTGGTTTGTGACAAGCAGTACACATGGTTTTGAATACTTCTTGACCTTTTGCTGCCATGGCTTGATCAATATCACCCAGCATTAACGTTTTGATTGGCCCTTTCCCTTTATTTACTAAATCAATTCGCTCAGAAGCAGGTGCATTGGCTGCATCTGTGGTTGCTGAACTCGATGGGGTAGGAGTTGTCGTTTCTATTTTTCTTTCATTCGTTGTTACACTTTCTTCTGACATAGGTTTTGCCGATTTATCACCACATGATACGAGTGTTAAACAGCCTGCAAGTAGCATAAATGATAGGACTTTTGATTTCATCTTGATATAGTTTAGATATTATTTTAACCCAAAGTTACCGCCTTCTTGTAGGTGTATTTTATGATTCAAATCACAAGTGTGTAAATAAAAGAGGAAATTGTCTTTTTTAGGGTTGGGGGGATGGGTTAAGGGGGGTGAGAGGGTGTGGGGGTGAGGTGGTGAGGAGGTGAGGTGGTGAGGGGGTGAGAGGGTGAGAGGATGAGGTGAGGCGGTAAACAAAGGGACTATCGGGACTATCTCTTAAAGTGTGTAAGTTAAAAATAAAGCTGGGTTAGGTTTTTACTTAAAGTCTAACCCATTTCAAAAAACTCACCAGTCTCACCAGTCTCACCAATCTCACCAATCTCACCAATCTCACCCCCTCACCAATCTCACCAATCTCACCACTACCTGGTCTATTCAGTTTTATAAAATCTGCACCATAGCTATAGTGCAGTAGAGCTATACCTTTGAAGGTAAATAAGGAGGAGATCCAGAGGAGGAAGAGGTAAACCACTATAAAACAGGGATTTATACTTCCTAATTGAGCATCCTTCTCTAGGGGAAACTTGTCTTGGAAATCAACTGTAATACATACTTAGAATGAAAACTGTCTTTTTTACGGAGTGTTCTGTTTCGCTTAGCTCGTTGTTTTTTACACCAGCTATAGCGGTTGAGACGCAAACGATGCAACCTATTTCTTTTGCGTTTAATGGGAGTAATACCGCCATCTTGTTTCTAGTGGTTATGGGAATGCTGATGGTATTTGCCTGTGGATTTTTGTATATGGAAGCAAAAAGCTTGCTTCAGGCGTATCAAAAAAATAAAACCCAACTGCTAGGGAAGGATGCTCAGCCATTTATCCGTTTAACGCCCCAGCAAATCAAAAAGCTGTTGCTTGTTTTGCGATCAAAAAAACACGGCTTATTGCTGTTCTTGGGCTTGTTTTGTACGCCTGTTGTTTGGGCGCAAACTTCGATGAAGCTAGAAGATCGTCCGTTGCTTCAAGAACCTGGAATTTTAATTACCATTGGTTTATTGTTGATTCCCATTGTTTTGGGAGTATGGATGATGGTAGTACAAGTTCGCCGTTTGATTCAGAGTCAAAGGAAAAAGATGGTCAAGCAAGATATCGACCACCTGGTACATTACTTTGAAAATTTGTCCGAAGAAGATTTGGAAGTTTTCATGCAGCGCAAGGAGGCTTTGGATTATACGCTTTCTCGAGAAACGCTACTGAGTAATGAGGAGGCCGCGGATCAACGCGGATTGATTCATATTCAAGAGCGAGAAGGATTGCCTGTAGTATCCGCGAAGAAACGCAATGCAACCCAATTGACTGTTGATCCTCAATTGGCGAAAGTGATTCTTTGGTTTTTGGGTACTGCAAGTTTTTGGTTACTCGTAGGAACAACAGTAGGGGAATATTTGGGTATTAAGTTTGTTGCCCCTGATATTGATCACAACAACTGGTTGAGTTTTGGAAGACTGCGTCCTGTACACACCAATGCTGTATTTTGGGGATGGTCTTCCTTAGGGATGATTGGATTGGGGTATTATATCGTTCCTCGGGTTAGCAATACTGCTTTGGCCAACTATTCTTGGGCTTGGTATTCGCTTATTTTGATTAATGCCTCGGTTCTCTTTGGTTCCCTTAGTTTGATGATGGGAATAAACAATGGAGGTGGAGAATATAGAGAATACATATGGCCGATTATGTTGCTGTTTGCTTTGGGGTTGTATTTTACCTTGAGAAATTACCTTCAAACCATCGCACAACGCAAAACAGAAGAAATTTATATCTCGAATTGGTATATCGTAGCGGCTGTTATTTTTATTACTGTGGTGGCAATCGTAGGGTATTTGCCCTTTTGGCAAGATGGATTAGGAGAAACTATTGTACAAGGGTACTATATGCATCAAGCGGTAGGGATGTGGTTTATGTTATTTACTTTGGGTATTGTGTACTACTTTGTGCCCCAACAGTTGAATAAACCCATTTACTCTTATAGCTTGGGTATCTTGGCGTTTTGGACACAGATCTTGTTTTATACGCTTATTGGAACGCACCATTTTGTGTTCAGTGCTATTCCTTGGTGGTTGCAAACGGTTGCGATTGTAGCGAGTGTGGGGATGGTCATTCCCGTTGTAGCGGGTACAACCAATTTTGTGATGACGTTTAAAGGTGCTTGGCACAAAATGAGAGATAGTTATACCGTTCCTTTCTTTGTTGTGGGGATTATCTTCTACTTTACAGGATCTTTACAAGGAACAGCCGAATCATTTCGATTCACCAATCTCCTTTGGCATTTTACCGATTTTACAGTGGCGCATTCGCATCTGACGATGTATGGAATTATCGCCTTTTTACTCTGGGGCGGCATTTATGCTCTTGTACCGCAGTTAACCGGAAAAGAAGCGCCTCAAATTACCGTAGGCGCGCACTTTTGGCTGGCACTGATTGGGTTGTTGTTTTATTCTATTCCGTTGATGTATGGCGGAACCCTACGCGGTATCCTTTGGATGGGGGATGCTCCCTTTATTGAAAGTGTCAAACTCATGATGCCTTATTGGTTATGGCGTGCCATTGGTGGAACACTGATGTGGGTTTCTCATCTGTTTTTTGCTTTTAATTTTTATCGCATGACACGAACGCTGCAACCTGAGGAACTCATACAGACGGATATAGCCCTGGAACAAGTACAACAACGAATGAAATCGACTACCAACTCTTAATTGTCAATTATGGAAATCTTCAATAATCACAAGAAATTATACCTCCTAGCGAGTGTGCTATTTGTGCTGTTGACTCTTTTTGTAGCGCTACTACCAGCGCTAGATAATCAAGCTAAAATACAGCCTTTACCGGATGAGATACCCTTGAGTGACGCCGCAGTAAGAGGCAAGCAAGTGTTTATTGCCAACGGATGTGTAGCGTGTCATAGTCAGCAGGTGCGCAATGTTGAAATGGATCGCAAATGGGGAGGTCGACCTTCAATGTCTGCGGATTATGCCGGAAATAAGCGCATCGATGTATGGACCAATACGGCCACGTTGATGGGAACAGAACGCACAGGGCCTGATTTAACGGATATAGGCACCCGTCAACCGAGTATCGACTGGCATCTGGTGCATTTGTATAATCCGCGGATTGTAGTAAAGGAATCCATTATGCCAGCGTATCCTTTTTTGTTTGACTATAAGCAAAATCCAACCGATACGGATGTGGTGGTTGCTGTTCCGGAAGGAATGATGAAACCAGGTAAAGGACAAGTTGTTGCTAGTCAGGAGGCTTTAGATTTAGTGGCTTATCTACAAGAATTGAAACAAGCTAAGCTGCCAGAAGCAACGGTAGCGCCCGAATTTCTATATCCTTTAAAAGAGGCAACTGCCACAACAACAGGTGGAACTCAAGTAGTAGATACAGGCGTGGATGGAAAAAATCTCTATATGACCAATTGTGCCACTTGCCATCAGGCGAATGGGGAAGGTTTAGCAGGAGCTTTTCCGCCTTTGAAAAATAGCCCCATTGTGATGAGTGACAATCTACAGCTTTTTGTAGATATCATCTTGAATGGTTATGATGCGAGGGGGGAATACGGGGTTATGCCTGCAGTGGGAACTAATTTAAATTGGACCGCTAATGAAGTAACTGCCATCGTTAATTATGAACGCAACAATTGGGGAAATCAAGCCCCACAAGTCAGCGTGGAAGAAGTACAGCAAATCATGGATTATATTAACCAAATCAAAGAGAAAAAATGAAAGTGAAACAAAGTATCCTCGTGTTGGTGGTGGGATTGTTAGCCACCACAGGCTTATACGCTTGTCCTGTTTGTGAACGCAATCAACCCAAGCTCTTAAAAGGCGTTGTGCATGGCGCTGGCCCTGATAGTCAATGGGATTATCTCATTATTGGAATCGTTGCAATCATTGTAGTATTGACCTTGTTCTTTTCGGTGAAATGGTTGGTAAAACCAGGGGAGAAGCAAGGGAATCACATCAAAAGAACTGTTTTAAATGAGTCATAGTATGGAGCAAAAAAGCAAGGTGTATCTCTTTATGGATGAGGATACACAACCGCTGGCTGTATTGGAAACACCTATCACGTTTGAATTGGATACCCACCGACTAACGGATGGCGCCCATGTATTAAAAATTGTCAGTCAGGATTATACTGGAAAAGAGGGAATTCGAACGATTCCCTTTACGGTTAAGAATGGCCCTTCGATTGAAGTGGAAGGTATCAAAGAACAAGCAGTGGTGGATGGCGTTGTCGATATTATGATTAATGCCTATGGAAAAGGAGATCCCAAAACGTTTTTGGTGACGGGTAGTGAAACACCGCAAAGTATTCCGTATTGGGTGTGGATTACTATAATTGTCGTCGTCGCTTGGGGTATTTATTATATGGTGAGGTATTTGGGGTAAGGGTGAGGAGGTGAGATTGGTGAGGAGATGAGACGATGAGGAGGTGAAATCGAAACGCAGTGAAAATCGAAACGAAGTGTAGATTCATCGAACACAAAAACCAATATAAAATAGGTGAGATATATTCATCGAACGCCAAAACAAAATAGCAACTCGGTGAGATAGATGGTGAGATTGGTGAAGTACCTTACCTCATAACCTTTACCTCATAACTCATAACCTTTACCTGAAAATGAAAACTGTTAACCGTATCTTCCTCTGACTCTTGTTCGGGTTTCGTTTGGGTCACCTTCGGTAAAATAGGGTTTAACCCACGTAAATCCTAGGATGATCCGAACAACTACCGAACAAACCTTTAGTGGTGTTTTTGATTAGCTCTGATAATCAGTTTTTTGTGTTTTTTGAAATAGCCCAAAAAGGAGTAAAAACGGAAAAAAAGGAATAAAAAAGGAAGTTTTACTGTATAGGTATTGCCTAAATAAAAAAAAACGCTAAGAGTACCACTCTTAGCGTTTTTTGTGTTCTATTTTAAATCAGCAATAGAAGCTCCAAAGTTGATGTGTAACACATGGCCATTCGGTAAAACTAATGCGGGAACGGATTGTACTCCAGCGCGTTCTGCGTCTTGTACCTTTTCTTGCTCTTCTCCTAAGTGAATAATTTCAATTGGGTGATCGGCAATTAAGTGTAATAAGTCCTGCTCTGCGCTCACGCAAACGGGACAACCTGCATGATAAAAAACTACTTTTTTCATTTTACATCGTGTTAAATTGATTATTCAAATTGTAGGTTAAAAGTAAGGCCCTTTGAAGGGATTGTTGTGGTACAGTATTGGAATATGAGGGTGGGCCAGGAGGGATTTGTGAGGTTTGTTTTTTGTGAGGTTTGCTCTTTGTGAAATCGTGGGTTTTATCGATTAAAGGCGATTTGCAAAAAGCCTTTTGCAAAAAAACAAAACCAATTTACTTAAAAGCAAAAAACATCTTTACAAAAGACAATCTACCTCCAACGTAAGTCAAATAAAGAGCGTCAAATGTTTGAAAAGGCTGTAAAAATAAAAGGTGTTTGAGGGGGTGAGGTTTGTGCTTTGTGAGGTTTGTGAAATCGTGGGTTTTATTGATTAAAGAAAGACTCTGTTTAAAGAGTTTTTTTTGCAAATCGTCTTTAATCGATAAACCTACAACTTCACAAAAAACAAAAAAACGACTTAGCAGATAATAGAAAACTAATTTGACCTTTATTTGGATTAGTTGAAGGGTTTTTTGTTTCTTTTTTACCCTTTAAAAAAGAAAGGGAGGACTTTGTGAGGGGTGTATGTCATGCTGACGAAGGAAGCATCGCATCTGTTAATCGACGCTTGTTACTCTTACTAATACTCCGATTAGTTGCTCCACAGCAGGGTGTGAGCGCGGGATGCGACCCTTCCTGCGTCAGGGAGACATACTATTCGTGAGCGCGATCAGACTAGTAATTCCTTATAAAAAAGGAATAAACCTTCTATCTCAGCGAATCTTGCAACTTCACAAAAAAGCAAAGAGCAACCCTCACAAACCCCCTTCTGGACCACCCTTAAAATCGCAATTCTGTATCATTCTAGTCCTCCAGAGAGGCTGTATGTTTGTATCAAATTAGTTAAGGGTTGAGGGTTATGGGTCGACAGTTAACAGTGGTAAACCGTAAACCAAAAAATGGTTCTGTGGCTGAGTGGTAGGCCTGGTTACGCAATAACCAGTAGGTTGGTTCGAATCCAACCGGAACCTCTAGATTAGTTAACGGTTGACAGTGAACCGCAAACTGTACACCAAAAAATGGTTCTGTGGCTGAGTGGTAGGCCTGGTTACGCAATAACCAGTAGGTTGGTTCGAATCCAACCGGAACCTCGAGATTAGTTAACGGTTAACAGTGAACCGAAAACTGTACGCCAAAAAATGGTTCTGTGGCTGAGTGGTAGGCCTGGTTACGCAATAACCAGTAGGTTGGTTCGAATCCAACTGGAACCTCGAGATTAGTTAACGGTTGACAGTGAGCCGTAAACCGTAAACTGTACGCCAAAAAATGGTTCTGTGGCTGAGTGGTAGGCCTGGTTACGCAATAACCAGTAGGTTGGTTCGAATCCAACTGGAACCTCAAATTAGTTAATGGTTGACAGTGAATAGTTAACGGTGAATGGTTTACAGTTAACAGCGGTACACCGTACACCGTGCACTACACACAACATCATCTTTAATTTTTTACATCCTTCTTGTCATCTGCTGTTTGGTTTCAACTCGCTGTCATTTCGGTTGACCGCAGCAGGTACTTGGAGGGACTCACTTTTAAATATCAATTTCATGAAATTACACCGAGAAGGAAAAGGTCCGATTACTGTTGCGTGTTGCGTATTTTTATTGTGCAACGGATTAGCGTTTGGTTTACTGAGTACAACGTTGTGGTATGTACAAGGGTTTATTTTGCTCTTAACTTCCGTTTTATTGGGTTTAGTCCTTTTTTTCTTTCGAATTCCAAAGCGTGTATTGATTCAAGGCGACTCCTGTATTCAAGCGCCTTGTGATGGTACCGTAGTGGTGATTGAAGAAGTAGAACCCGATGAGTATTTCAGTGAAAAGCGCTTGCAAATTTCCGTTTTTATGAGTGTGCTTAATGTGCATGTCAACCTAAATCCCATTGAAGGCGAAGTCGTGTATAGCTGTTACCACAAAGGAAAAAACTTGGTGGCTTGGCATCCGAAATCTTCCACTGAAAATGAGCGCCATAGTGTTGTTTATAAGCATGCTAATGGCAAAGAAGTGCTGGCGAAGCAAATTGCAGGTGCTTTGGCTAATCGCATTGTCAACTATTTGCGCATAGGTGAACGAGCTATGCAAACAGAAGAAATGGGGTTTATTAAGTTTGGATCACGGGTGGATCTACTCTTGCCTTTGGATTGTACGGTGAACGTACAACTAGGGGATAAAGTAGAAGGGGGAATCACAACCTTAGCGCAATGGAAATAAGCTTAGGGTTCGTATTCCTGTAGGCATTCACTGATGAGGCGAACTCCTCGCTCTAGTTCTAGGGTAGAAAGCGTACCAAAACTCAAACGCAATCCATCCGCTGTAGTGGAAGGTGCATAGTAGTCATTTGGATTGACTAGCTGAACGCCTTTCGCTGCTAAGCGTTGAATGAATAGGGTATAATCAAGCGGATATAGCGGTTTAATCCAAAAGGCTAATCCACCGTCTGGAAGGTTAAACGTTACCCGATCCCCTAAGTATTTTTGAATGAGTTGACGTGTGAAGTCTCTTTTCTCTTTGTATAAACTTGTCGCTTTTTTAATATGTTTTTTGATCATGCCGTCTTCAATAAGTTGAAGTACGGCTTGTTCCATGATACGATCTCCTTGAATATCGATGATTTTTCTCAATTGGGTTATTTTTTCAATCAAGCTGTTGTGACTTGTTACTAAGAAACCGACGCGGAGTGCTGGCGCTACAACCTTACTTAAGGTGCCAATGTAGACGTAATTTTCCAGTTCGGGGTAACTACACAGCGGTAGTACAGGTCGGTAGGTATAGTGAAACTCATTGTCATAATCATCCTCAATGACGGTAATATTGTATTGATTCGCCAGTTGAATAATCTCTAGGCGTCGTTGTAGACTCAGTGTTACGGTTGTTGGAAATTGATGGTGAGGGGTGAGGTAAACGGCTTTAATCGTTGTATTTTGTTGCAGTCTTTCTCTCATGGTTTCCACGCAAATGCCCTCTGCATCAACTGGAATGGGAACCAAGGTTGCCCCTGCGTGTTCAAAAGCTTGCCAAGCAGATTGATAACCGGGGTTTTCCACTAAAATAGCATCTCCTTTTTGAAGTAAACATTGCGCAATCAAATAGATGGCCATTTGCCCCCCACGTGTGATGCATACACAATCTTCTTTTACGTGCATGCCTCGCTGGTGGTTGAGCATATGCGCAATATGTTGAATAAATCGAGGATCCCCTAGCGCATTGCCATATCCCATCATTTGCCATTTTGCATTTCGGTTGAAAATTTGTCGATAGGCACGGGCTAATTCTTTGACTGGTACAATTTTACTATCCGGGTATCCATTGTCAAAAACAAGTGGCGCAGGATGTTGTAGGTCCGCAGCTGTTAGCGTAACTGAAGGAGTTTTACTTTTTACTGGTCTAGATTGGGGCATCGTTTGCGCAATATAGATGCCTTTGCGCTCTACAGATACCAACCACTCTTCATCTAATAAAACACTAAGGGCTTTGACAATCGTATTGCGGTTGACCGTCAACATTTCTGCCAAGGTTCGCGTACTCGGTAGAATATCACCTTTTTGAAGTCTGCCCTGTTGGATAGCATCAATAATAGCATCCGCTATTTGCAGATAAATGGGTTTGTCAGCCGTTTGATCGAAGCGAATTTCTAGTTTCCAAAGCCTTTTCATATGGACTATGTAATAATGTTTATTAAACAAGAGTAAGTAGACCAAAGATACACAATATAACGCTAGTGACCAATGCTTATTTCTTCTTTATTCCCTGTGTTCTAGAGAAAGGAAAATGAAGCTATGTTGTTTATATACAATGAAGTATTCGCCAAATAAAAGATAAGTTGGGCGCTAGAAGAAGGGTCATTCTATAAAATATAAGTTTATTGTAGCGGTGCTGCTAGTTCCAGTAGTTTCAAACAGGTTTTATAATTGCGGGTAGTAGCCACGACATGCAGTTTTTGTTCCAGTAAAGCATTGGTTATTTTGGTTTTACCGTATCCATTTGTTGCGACGAAATAAGCTGCTGTATCCGTTAGGGCTAAGTGTTCTTCGGGTGCTTTTTTATCTAGCAAAGCTGCGGGTTCGAACACTGTAGGTTTGGAATTAAAAAAGGAAATATACAGCTGTGCTTGTTGCTTAGGCTGTGTAAAAGGACAGTGGTCCAGGATTGTTTGAAGGGAAGTAAGCGGTAGTGTAAGAACGGAAACGAGTAAACCCAGTTGGTCCGTTAAGGCCTGTTCGATGCGATTTGTGATTGTATTGACATCCGTTTCTTCCGATTGAAAGATGACGTTACCACTTTGAATATACGTTTGTACCTGGGCAAATCCGATCGTGTGGAAGAGCTGTTTTAGAACATCCATCGTAATTTTATTCTTACCACTTACGTTAATAGCGCGAAGCAAAGCAATATAGGTTGTCATACAGTTGAGGTTGAAATTGATCGGACAAAGATAGCAGATTCCTCTTATTTAGTTGTCTTTCGCTCTCTCATTCTTGGATTAGGTTATGCCGGTACAGGTGCTATTCATCAAATAAAATAAACCAGTGGTCAAAGAGATTCGCGCGGTTGAGGGATTTGGAATTGATTTGCACTAAAATCAAAGAAATGAAGATACGTTTAGTTGCCGTTTGTTGGGCTTTCCTTTTAGGAGTGTTAACGATGCAGTCACAAGAAAAGATGATAGGAGAATTTAAGGTGGATTATGTCCCTTTTTCCAACTATGTACGACCGATAGACAGTTTGAAAACACCTGCGAAAACAGATTTTAGAAGAGCAGAAATAAACATTGAAATTCCCCTATCCATGCACATGGATAAGCGTGGAAAACCGCGTACTTGGTCCATTATTGCACAAGGAGCCTATGCTAAAATGCAGCATAAATTATATGAAGAAGAGCTATTTCCGACTGAACTATTAAATGCGCAAATTGGGGTTAAACACTTTCGTTCGATTAGCGACTCTTGGTCCCTTTTAGTGATGGGAACCGTTGGTTTATATACAGATATGGAAGTGATTAATAGTCAGGCTATCTTGGGACAAGGAGGGGTGTTTTTCATCAAGCATTTCAACAAGAAAGTAGCCTTGGGAGTGGGACCTGTTTTGACGAATAGTTTTGGGGTACCTATGGTTTTACCAGGTATTTATTTTAATTGGGAAACCCATGGTGATTTCTATGTACGCGTAGCTTTCCCTCAAGGCGCAGAAGTAGGGTATAAGGTCAATGAAATGGTGGATGTAAAGCTAGCAGCTGATTTACAAGGGATGACGGCGGTGATTAAACAAGACGACAAAAATATGCTCTTGGGATTCCAACAGATTGTTGCCGGTTTGCGACCGGAGTTTAAGTTTAATGACCATCTAACTTTGTCTCTAACCGCAGGTAGTTCGCTTGTTCGTTCCTTTTCGTATAATGAGCGCAAGATTAAGAATATTTTTAAAGAGAAAAAAGAAGCCGATCCACGATTCACCACGACGTTTTACGGTGCCGTAAAATTAAAGTGGGCCCTGTAGGGGCAAATGGCAATTTGCCCCTAACATGACAAATAAATAAAGAAGAAAAGGCCATTTGCCCCTGATGTATTGGCAAATGGCAATTTGCCCCCTAACATGACAAATAAATAAAGAAGAAAAGGCCATTTGGCCTTACAAAACAATAAGCAAATAAAAAAGAGACGAATTGTAATTCGTCTCTTTTTTTATTTGCTTAATAAGTTTTTATAGATAATATCATTGAGGAGTGCTTCCTTACGCAAACGTGCGATGGGTAAAGAAGTACCTTGGATGAGGACCTTATTCCCAGAAATAGAACTCATGTGGTTGATGTTAATGAGATAGGATTTGTGTATTCTAAAAAAGTGTTCTTTGGGTAATAACTCCTCTAAGGCTACCATTGTTTGGTGGATGATATAGCTTTTTTGGGGGGTGTGAATGCGGACATAATTTTGCATGCCTTCGATGTAGAGGATGGTTGCCCATTGAATTTTGACAAAACTATCCTCGTGTTTAATATACATGGAGCCATCCGCTAAGCCTAGTTCTGCTTTCTGTTGATGTTTCAGCTCATACCATTCTTTGGCTTTTAGGGCAGCTTGATAAAAGCGTTTAAAGGCGATGGGTTTTAGTAAGTAGTCTACAATTTGCAAGCGGTAGCCCTCTAACGCATGTTCCGAATAAGCCGTTGTAAAAATAACCATGGGCGGTTGACTAATAGCTTCTAAAAAATCAATACCCGATAAATAAGGCATATTGATATCGAGGAAGAGCAAATCAAACTTATCCTTACTCATTAATTCTTGAGCCTCTAATGCAGATCCACACGAAGCTGTGGCAGTTAAAAAGTCTACTTGCGCAATAAAATCCACAATAGCTCTTCGCGCTAGAGGTTCATCATCAATGACGAGGCATTTTAGTTGGAGTGTATTTTTATCTGTTGTCATGGTTTAAATCAATTTGGAGCACTACAGTAAAGGTATCTTCTTTTTCCTCTAATCGAAACGTATGTGCATCAGGATATTGTATTTTTAATCGTTCTGTTATATTGACAATTCCAATACCACCTTGCTGTTTTTCTCTTTTGTATCGGTCGTTATAGGAATTTTCGATGGCTAAAGTTAGCTTTCCTTTTTCTTCTTTGCAGTGGATGTATACATAACCCTGTTGATGAGGCAATCGAGAGACGTGTTTGAAAGCGTTTTCTACGAGAGGAACCAGTAGTAAAGGAGCAATTTGCAACTGTTTAGTTTCGATTTCCCATACACATTGAACCGTGAGTTCCTCTTGCCATCGAATTTCTTCAATGGCTACTAGATCTTGTAAATATTGAATTTCTTGATGCAAGAAAACATGCTGTTGGTTGCATTCATAGAGCTGGTAACGCAGGATATCCGAGAATTTAAGCAGTACCGTTGACGCTAATTCTACGTTGTTTTGCATCAGGATGTGAATGTGATTGAGGATGTTGAACATCAAATGTGGATTGATTTGATCCTGTAGGAGCTTAATTTGCGCCTCTAAATGCTCTTGCTTCAATTTGGCATTTATCTGTTCAATTTTATAGTGTTCCTCATAGAATCGAATACCACAAGTTGTTGTTACAATAGCCATAGCAGAAGGAAAGGAGCTAAACAATTTATGTACAAAAAACTGTTGCCAAGTAACGGCACCTGCATCGCGGAGTACAACAGTATCGTTGACGTAGTATGGAAATAGCGTAAAGAGGAAGGAAATCAGTATATTTAGAAAAAGGATGCCCACAAAGAAAACCAGAATAAAGCGTTTCATTTTCCCCTCTTTTAAAGCTTTAGGCAGTACAATATCACTTAAATAATGGGCGATGGTAATAAAGCAAAACATAATCGTCAAGCAATGTAAAAGCCAATAAAGCGGGCGATTATTGATGTGGATATACGGCCATACCGAAAGAGCGAGGACGGACCAGAATAAAATAAAAAAAAGGCGTTTGTGTTTGCTTATATTGATCGTTGGATGCATGAATCACTTAAATTTGAACTACAAAGGTAAATAAAGGATAATGATTTGATTCCGTGAACTATTTTTTGACCAATGGAATGAATTTTTTGATGAATGGTTTTGGTTAAAAAAGAGAAAAGCACAGCCCTTAAGCTATGCTTTTTTCTTTTTATTACAAGAACATATAGCTGACCCCTAGTTGCACTTGATTTGATTTGGATTTGAAGTTTTTAGAAAGACTGTTTAATTGACGTGCATACGTTAATTCAACTGCAAATCGGCCCATCGTTACCACAGCACCTACTTGTGCTTTGACATTGTTTTTGTTGAGGTTCCAATCGCCCGTTGTTAGATTATCAATGGCGCTTAATTTGTCGTTGATTACTCGAGAATAAACACCCCCAGCTAATACATGAAGACGTACGGTATTGAAATCAAACAAGGTATAACCAATCGAAACAGGAAGGTCAATACTTTTCCATTTTGCACGGTCAATTAAAGGGTTGTCCAGAGAAGATTTAGATTCGCTGTACAATAGTTCAGTTTGAACGAAAAAACGATCCATGTGGTATTTTGCTGTAACCCCAGCAGAGAATCCCATAGCACTTGATTTGCTTAGGTTTTCTAAATTACCTGCAATATTCGCGTGATTTGACGCTACTTTTACACCCAGTTGAAAAGGATTTTGGTTTTGAGCATTTACACTACAAACGGCTAATAGCATACCTAAACTAAAAATTGTTGCTTTCATTTTAATGATTTAAATTATGGAAGCAAATAACCTTCAGTTTAGGTATTTAGACAATTTTCTTTGACCAAAGGAAGCTCTCTTTTGATTAGTAGTTCCGAAAGAAGGGTAACGGTATGTTTGTTGCGTTACGGTTCAAAAATATTCATCTTTTCATCATAAATAGGACTCGTTATACCTAAGAAATGGAGGACGCTGTGAAAGACGTGATGTTGAGATAATAAAGGATTAGGTTTGAGTTTTATAGCATCGTCAGACACCCAGACGATGAATGGGATCTCATACTGTTCTTTAGGCGCAAAGCTCATGGGTAAGCCGTGCATATACAGGTTTTTCTCTCCTAGTGATTCCCCGTGATCTGAAACAAATACCATCGTACTCTTGAAATCGGGCAAGGTTTGAAGGTCTTCAATGATGCGGTGTAAGAGATAATCCGTATAAACAATGGTATTGTCATACGCATTGATGAGTTCCTCTTGTTCGCAATTGGCTAGTTCTACACTAGAACAAACGGGACTAAATACTTCAAAGGCAGGGGGGTATTTTGTGTTGTACGTCGGTCCGTGACTCGTACTGCTGTGCAGGACCACCAGTATTTTGTTTTTCGTACTCGCTAAGATATCTTCTTTGAGGTTGGTCAGTAGTATTTCATCATAGTCACAATTGCCTGTTACACAATTTTGGCGCAACAGCTCTTTGCTTTGATAGTTTGCAATATGCACGGGAGGTTCTCCCCAATTGGTTGTTTTCCAAATGACGTCAACCTGATTGCGGTATAAATAATTGGGCAATATCTCATATAAGTCGTTGGTCTCTTTGTGTTCCAAAATACTCTTTACCCCAGCAGTTGTATAGGTAGCGGAGGATTGTGCATCAAAGTGATAGAGCTGTTTGGTTTGAGATAGGAGTGGGTTGGTATTCTTTTCATAGCCATAGAGGGAGAAGTTTTGCTTTCTTGCCGATTCCCCTATCACAAGTACAACAATAGATTTTTCCTCTGTAGTATGCGTCACATCAGGTAGGCGTATTTCTTTTTTGTTTTGCTGTGCTTGGTGAACATAGAAAAGCGCAGTATTAACGGTATAGGACCAAGGCATGGCTAAACCGCCCAACTGTTTGGAGTGTTTGTCAATCCACAGGAGATTCGTCGCATTCATCAAGACTAAGAGGATGATTCCGAGGAGTGAAGCCCCAAAGCTAAGGAGAACGGTTTTTAGCTGATCTTTGATTACTTTTATTCGATAGATTAAGATACTAGGTCCAATTCCTAAAAACAGAAAATACCCCACCAGTTTAAAAGAGAAAAAACTACTCGATTCTTCATAATTCGTATTCAATAGATTGCCAATCATACTTTCATCTATAATGATACCATAGGTATGGATAAAATAGAGGGCTACTGCATTCAGTGCAAAAAACAAACTCAAGAGTCCTTTCCCTAACCGATGTGCGAGCGCAAGGAAGAGGTAAAAAGCAAAGAAGTTAGCCAAGATCATGAGGAGAAATAGGCTACAGATTAAGGCAAGTTTATGAATCCCTTTGGATTCAATATGTTGAAATACAAATTGAAAAAAGGGAAGATGGTATAGCCCCGTATTGATGATACTCATCCAAAAGGCAAATGTTCGGGTTTGATATTTATTTTTGAACATAGCGTTGTGTCATTTTATAGAGCGAAAATAGAAAGCTGAGTAAAGCACAATAATAAATAAATAAGTTTTCACTTTGTATGCGAAAGAGCAAAATAATACAGCAGATCAGAAAAATAACAAAGAATACGGGATAGTACTTTTTGTTGTAAATCCAGGGCCATAAGGCATATCGTTGACTAATATAGGTTCCCAATATCCCTGAAGTATACCCTAATATACAGCCCACAAGTACATCCAAGGGATAATGCGCTCCTACGGCAACACGTGTAAAAGCAAAAAGTAAGCCCAACACGATCATTCCAACAAAGTATGGGATTTTGTACTTCTTATTTTGCGGACTCATCGCAAACAGGACAACTGTCAATACGGTAAATACCGTTATCGAATGTCCTGAGGGAAAGCTTGTCGATCCTGATAGTTTTTCTCCAATGATGTTGAATGTGGTATAGTCAAAGGCTTTTGCAGGTCTGGGAATTGCGAATACCTCCTTGGTTATGATAGCAAAGAGAAAGGAAAGGAGGGAACTAGTCAAGAGTGCTTCCCAAAGTTTAGGCGCATACAGAATGAAAAGCGTTAAAAAAGACAACAAGATTAAGGCATCACCCAATTGAGTGAGGTTTGCCAGGGTTTCGGGGGATTGTTGTACATGGTGATTGATAAAGTAAAACCAATCCTTTTGAATAAAAATATAGCCGTGGACTGATAGACAATCAAGACTATAAAGTACAAGTGCAATTTTCAACAAGAGCGCAAAAGGCAGTAAAAAAAAGACAACTGTAGGTTTTGAATAATGGGTGTGAATCAACTTGTTCATGTATAGAAATTAACTAGATTGCAAAAGGGTAGTAAAAAGGAAGCGATCTAAGCGATCTATTGGTGTAGTGGGGCTTGTATCTTCCTTTTGGTGGTGCAAAATAGCTGTGTCATAGTGTCTTATCAAATAATAAGGATGAACAGGAGGGGAATTATGATATACTGCGTTGGGCTATAGACCAACGGAAATAGAAGAGTATAAAAAAAGGAACCCTCAAGGGTTCCTTTTTGACCAATGATTCTACATTAAGCATTATGAATGAAGAGATCACGTAAAAATTTTGAATGCACTGGTCGTGTTTAAACATAGTTATTAATAGTTACTTTATAACCTTTATAGCAGGATGCGCTTTATTTAGTGTTGGATCTTCTTCTTTGTGTTCTTCTTTTTTGTTTTTACCTCCAAAATTGTAAGTGATTCCCAACTTGAATACCCTCATATCATTGTTGAACGTAAAACGCGTTTGTTGATTAGGATCTTCTAGAATGGATGTTCTAAAACCACCCGTTTTGAATAAATCACTTACCGCAAAGGTGGCGGTAAATTGATCTTGCCAAAATTTCTTACTTACCCCTACATTAACTTCCCCTAGTGAGCGATAGCTAAAGTTAGAGTCGATTCCACCATTTTGATACCAAGCCGTTACTTCCAAACTGAACTTCGCCGGTAATTTAAAATTGTTGTACGTAAATACACCAATGCTATTTTTGTTTGTATTGATTCGGTTATTATCAAACTTAGTATTGTAAAAATAAACACCGTGATAATTTTCCCAACCGTTGAATCCTGGAATGGGCAACGATAAAGACGCTTGCCATTCGCTTCTACTTTTTCCGTTGACACTAGTAAAGTAAGCGCTGTTTACGCTTTCATTAAAATAGCTATACAACATCGGATCTGTAATGCGGCTATATCCTAAAGTCAGATCAATAAAACCTAGAAATTGCTGCGTCAGTTCGATATTATTCGAAAATTCGGGTTGTAAATTGGGATTACCCCAAGTTTTTGTGGTGTTGTTGAGGTAGCGAACAGCAGGATTCAATTTGTCAAATTCAGGTCGTTCTATTCTTCGAGCGTAGGATGCCATGATGGCGTAGTTTTCACTAGGCGTATAGGTAACCTGTACGGTTGGAAATAGAGAAAAATAATCTTGTTTGACTAAGTTTTTATGCTGTAAGGTATCCCCATTGATATGGGTGTATTCTCCACGTAAACCTGCTATAATAGCCCATTTACCCTGTGTTATATCAATAGATCCATAAAAGGCATGTACCCCCGTTTTATATTCAAATTTACTTCGGTTCAGCTGATTGAGGTCTTCACCTTGCGCAAGTAAGGTATGTAAACGCTCATCTGTCTGTAAACTCGCATAATTGCTCTTGATACCAAATTCAACTTTAGCGCTCGATTGTGCTTCGTCCCATAAGGTGTTTTGATAATCTGATTTAAAATTAAACTCTTTGCGATCTGTTGGGTATACATTATGTTGCTTTGTCATCCAAGGGTTTCCAGGTGCAAAAGGAGCTACTTTTCCTACAATAAAATCTGTGACATCCGATTTGACATATACTAGACCCGCTGAGGTAGTCCAACTTTCTTTTTCTGCCAATTTATGGGTGTATTGTAGATCCGTTTTAAACGTGGTCAATTTACTTTTGCTGTCATTTTTTTGCATGGAGTGCTCAGGGGAAGCTTCTGTTGTACCTGTCGTTGTATGTGTCTTAACGGTACTTGGCGTATCATTATAGTCGAAAGATGTTGTTAAGCGCAAGACATGACCTCGTTCAAAGGTTCTCGCGACATCAAACTTAACTAGATGTGACTTGCTGTTCAAAAAGGTACGCTGAGACTGATCCAACCAATCTTGATTCACCGTTGCTACGTCTTTTTTCTCATAGTTCTCTCTCCATCGATCGGGCGCATAACTGTAGGAATACATCAAATTATAGTTCCAATGGTCATTGCCGTATCCGAGGTTCAAGGCGTGATCGGTACTAACTTTATGGCTAATACCCACTGTTGAATTTACAGAACCGTAGAAACCTTGTACTAATTTCTTTTTTGAAATAATATTAATAACACCACCCGTTCCTGAAGCATCAATATTGGCAGGTGGAATATTCATGATTTCAATCGTCTGTAGGGTAGAACCCGGGGTGCCTTTGAGGATGGTTTTCAATTGCTCCGTTGTGAGCTGTGTCGGTTGTCCATCCATGAGTACAGTTACACCTGATTTCCCTTTGATTTTAAGTTCTCCACTTTGGCTCATGGTCACACCAGGTAATGATTTCAATACATCATAAGCTGATTGTGTTTGCGCTAAATTACTTTGCTCAATATTTAAGGTTGCTTTACCAGGCGTTACCTTCAATGCTTTTCTATGGCTGGTAATAAGCACTTCATCGAGGATGTTTTCATCACTAGCAAGGGTAATTGCTAGCGGTGTATGGGCAGCAGCTAAGGAAAGTTGCTGTTCTACTGCCTGATAACCAATAAAGCTCACCAGCAGTTTATAATCTCCCTTGTTCTTGTTTATTGTAAAGCTGAAGCTTCCATTTTCTTCACTCATGGTCACGTATTCCTCTTTGGGATTATCTATCGCTTGTAAGAGTAAAGTAGCCCATCCAACAGGCTGATTTTGTGTGTCTTTTACTGTGCCTTTCAGTTGCGTTTGTGCACAGAGTACCCCGCTCAAGAGTAGGAATACTAAGAGTATTGTTTTTTTCATTTCTGTAAAATTAAAATTGAGAGGTACTGTACTTTTTTCTTTTTTGTAAGACCATCTAGTTGAAGTACAGTACTAAAGGGGTTCGGAATTAAAGCAAAGGATTAATTTCCACTATGGTCTGTAAGGCTTTGGTCCGAATAGCCAAGAGCATATCCTCTGTCCGATCGAAGTTGAGCTCATCCAATAGAACCACCTCCAAAATAGCATACTGAGGCATGGCGGTGCGGTGTGCATTCCATTTGCTTTTTTTCAAGGTTTTCCAATACTCTTGTTGCACTTTAGCGTTTTGCCCCATTAACCAAAGTTCGATTTGCATTTTAGCGTGATTGAGCACAATGCCATATCTCAACTTCTTGTCTCTTAGTTCTCGATTAAAAAAAGAAAAATAGCTGTAATCGAGATACCCAGGTGCAATATTCCCTACCTTAAATTCCGCTTTGTGATGAAGAGCAAAATCTGCTTTAGATTGCATCAAAAAGCGCAAGAGAAAATGATAGGCTTGGGCTATCTTCTTGTTTTGAATTTCCTTTTGGTAATGCTGGAGTAGGGTATGAATAGATTTCATTGCTTTTTTTAAATTGGGGTTATTCTAGTACCGCTTGAGCAAGTCGATAGCTGATTTCTACAGCATCGATGTTGGCACTATTGCTCAGGACCACTAGGGTTAATTTTTTACTGGGAATGCGAATCAAATTACAATTGTAACTCATCCATCCTCCGGAATGTTCTAGGGCATCTAGGCCTTGTATTTTGCTTAATCCAATGCCAAAGGCATAGGGACTATAATCGACAATGTCTTTGCCCTCAGGGGTAACCGAAGGGAAAGCCGTAGCAAACTTTTTGACAAGTGCTGATCCACCTACTTTTCCCGAGGTCATATTCTCCCCCCAACGGACTAAATCGCCAACAGTACTATGTACTTGACCATCTCCGGTGTGGGTCCAAAATACTTCATCGGGTTGATCTGCTTCATTATACGATAAAACGTGATGGCGTTCAATCGGGTACTGATCGACGATGAAGGTATTATTCATCCCTAAAGGAGTAAAAATATACTGCTGACTAAAGTCTTTCATTGACATACCGCTTACGCGTTCTATAATCTGCGCCAATAAGAAATAGCCCGTATTGCTGTACTCTTGTTGGGTACCTACTTCAAACTCTGTATGGGTTAATTCGCATAAATGTTGTACTGTTTCAGCACTGCTTAGCGGATATTGTCCATCAAGTCCTTTGTTATAGGCAATTTGCATATAATCAGATAGTCCACTAGAATGGTTGATTAAATGCGCAAGGGTAATGGGTTTTACATAGTCACCCAATTCTGGCATATAAGTGTATAGGGACTGATCAAGCGCTAGTTTTCCTTTTTGTTCCAATAACAGGATACCAAAAGCAGTAAATTGCTTGGAGATGGATGCAATATTGAATACATCATCAACCTGTAATTGGCGAGCAGGATCTAGTGTCGCCAAACCAACAGCTCCCGTATACGTTGCGCCTTGGTCAAAATGTACTTGGTACGTAAAACCAGGTTTATCTGCTTTGCCGTTTTGTTGTGCAATTCTTTCCAACTTCGTTGTCATTTGTTCTTCTTTTTTTGTGGGTGTTTCGGATTTATCTGATTTATCCGAACAGCTAAGTAGTCCTAGACTTCCTACAGTGGATACACTGACCAAGGCGATATATAAAAGTTTCTTTTTCATGTTTTATGGATGTGAAAGGAGCATACGTTTCAATATATGAGGCAAATATCTCCTTGCATTTTCTTTCCATCAAAAAAAAAGGATGAACGGGCTGATTTTTATGACCAAACGCATTCAGCAACATCTGTTTAGGGGATGTAGACGACTATTTTACTCTTCTAATTTATCGAGTAATTCTCTTTTATACGTCGATCCTATCGGTAAGATAACTCCTCTTTCTAGTTCCACTTGACCTCCTGAAATCTTTTTAATTTGATTCAAGGCAACAATATGCGATTTGTGGATGCGCATAAAGTGATTGCGATCTAATTTCTTTTCTATTTCAGTGGTTGTAATTGGGCTGAGGTACTGTTTTTCTTTGGTAAATACTTTGACGTAGTTTCCCCAACTTTGCAGGTGGGTGATATCACTGTAGTGCAGTTTAAGCGTATCACCATCTACGCGAAGCAAAATATACGATGTTTCTTGTTCTTTCGGCATTGCGTCTGTCGTTTCACTGATGGGTTTATAGCGGGAAAATACATTGTCTATTGCAGCCATAAAGCGCGCTAAATCAAAAGGTTTAACTAAGTAATCCACTACGCGGTATTCATAGCTTTCTAATGCATATTCTTTATAAGCGGTGGTCAATATAACAAGGGGCGGATTTTGAAGGGCTTTGAGCATTTCTAATCCTGTGATACCCGGCATATTGATATCCAAGAAGAGGAGGTCTACAGGATTTTCATACATGTATTCCATGGCTTCGATGGGATTGTAGAACGACTTTTGTAAGTCGAGTTGTTTTAGTTTTTGAATGTAATGCCGGAGGACTAAGTGTGCGCCTTCTTCGTCGTCAATGATCATACATTTGAGTGTCTTGTTCATGGGTGTGGGTGTGTTAGTTTAAATGTATAATTAAGTTCGTGGTGTACGTGTTTTGATCTTGTGTTGTTTCTAGGGTAAAACGATTGTGGTATAGTAATTCAAGCCGTTGGCGGATATTGATTAGTCCGATGCCTGTTGAATTGTTCTGAAGGAGTTGATCGCCTAACGAATTGGCCACTTTTAGATGAATGACTTGTTTTTCTATGGTTACTGCTAAGGATACAAACCAAGGGTGTTGAATGGTTAAGCTGTGTTTGAATGCATTCTCTACTAAGGTAATGAGCAATAGGGGAGCAATCACGTAGTGTGGAGCTAATTTCTCAGGATCCTCAATCGTGTAGGTAATGACACAACGTTGTCCTACGCGCTCTTTTTCGAGTGCGATATAATTGCTGATAAAGGCCAATTCTTCTTCTAAGGTAACGGTATCTTTTTTAGAATTTTCCAATTGATACCGCATTAAGTTTGAAAGTTGGAGAATGAGATCTGGCGTACGCGTAGGATCCGTTAAGCTAACCCCGTAGAGGTTATTGAACATATTAAAAACAAAGTGGGGGTTCAGTTGGGCATGTAAGTATTTGATTTGAATTTCACTCAGCATCAATTGTGCTTCATTGCGTTTTTGCACTTCATGCGAGTAGGTGCGAACTAACAAGATGGATAGAATAGCCGCTGTACTAATTACACAAAGAACGAGATGCGAGACATAATGGTCTAGGAGCGTATCTTCATCCGTTAAATAGTAGGTTGGGTCAATCCACCAATAATCTGCAGCCAGTAATATACCCGCTCCGAGTAGCGTGAAAATAACCGCTGCTATTCCATAGAGGAGGTATTTTTTGTTGAGAAATAAAGAAAAAAGAAAGTAGCGATGAAAAATCGCTTGCCCATAGACAAGGGAAAAGAATAGGAGGGTTTTAATGAAATCTGCTTGTGAGATGGACTTCATTAATTCGGGCAGCATGATAAGTGCAAACAAGGCGCAGAAGTAAATCACTTCCTCTACGAAAGGTTTGGTATACCATTTTTGCGTTTTCTCCATTCGACACTACTTTTAAGGACAAACATAGTTGTATTGCACCTTAAGTTACAAAAAAATATGACGAACGCAGTTCATCATGGGGAAAATATAAGTTTGTACGTGCAGTTTGTAAGGAGATGGGCTTTTTTGTTTTTTTGTGCTTTGTGAAGATGGTGAGGAAGGTGAGGAGGTGAGGAGGTGAAATCGGAACGCAGTGTAGATTCATCGAATACCAAAACAAATATAAACCCATGAGATAGATGGTGAGGAAAGTGAGGTTTGTGCTTTGTGATAATCTTTCAAAAAAACAAAAAGACAAAAAAGCAAAACACAGTGGTACCTATTATTGTTTTGATAGAAATTAAATAGTTATACAACAGTAGAACAATTGATTTATTTACTACATTAGTTTTATTCACCCCAAAGAATGAAAGAAATGAAAAAAAATTTACTTTATTGTTTCATACTGTTATGCAGTTTGAATGTCTTAGCAGGTAAACGCGTAATTAAAGGACAGGTGTTAGGAGAGGATGGTTATCCTTTACCTGAAACTTCTATCGTGGAAAAAGGAACAAAAAATAGTGTAAACACAGATTTGGACGGAAAATTTGAAATAAGAGTGAAAAATAAAAAGGATAATTATCTTGTGGTTTCTTTTAAAGAATGCGAAACGAAAGAAGTTAAACTCGATAAAAAGGAAAAATTTTATACCATTACTTTAGTAGATAACGCTCCTTCAGCAGAATTGATTATTAATACAGGATATATTAGTAATCAACGAAGAAGGGGAGGGTATCCAGATATTAAAATTTCAGAAGAAGTTTTGGCTAGAGAGCGTAGCAGGATTGAAAAGACAGCGACTGAAGTGCCTGTAGATGGTAAGCATAAAAAAAAATAAAAGAAAGAACAAACGGGCGCTAAAAAGCTTAGAACAAAATCAACGTTAAAACAGAATTTAGTTTTTTGTATGAAAAATCAAGAGTAAACGATAATGTGTTTAGCATCAACTTGTAGAAAAAAGAGAAGTTTTTGAACGAGCTAATCTTTTATTACAGCAGTAAGGATGTACCTAAAACAAAGAAGAGATAGATGATTCGCTGAACGTATTGAAGATTTGGATTCACAATTTGTAAAAGACAATTTTTTTGCTTTTTTGTGAAGTCGTTCTTTGTGCGCTTTGCTCTTCACGAAAAAGCAAATAACAACCAACAAAAAAGCAAAAAAACTATTGCCCAATTTCATCACACAATTCTTGTAAACTGTGTAATAATTGAGCTACATGTAAACCATCACAAGTAGCGTGATGCACTTGAATGGAAATCGGCATTAAAATCTCATCCCCTTGAATGGAGTATTTTCCCAACGTAAAAATAGGCGCAAAGTAATCGCCAAAACCTGGAACATTCAGGTTAAAACCATCAAAACTTACCCAGGGAATCATTGATATATTGAATATATTTTCGATGCCTTGTTGAGGAGATAAGGCATAATTGTCCTTATACTGGTCGTGTGTTTGATCATATTCCGCTAAGAATACCTTTAAATCGTCGGTATACATCGTGTATAATTCAGAGAATGTTTCCGTCTCTGGATGCATAATCGTATAAGCAGGATGGATAATATCCCATTGAATAAGTTCCCCCTCTTTCATGGCAAATTTAAAAGCAGCGTGTCTATTCACTGCCTTTGCCAGTAAATAAATGATTGTGGGATAGAATTTATAGTCATTCGCCTTGATATAAGGAAGGACTTTGCTGATGTTTATTTTTGTGGTTAAGCTAAACCCACAACGCAATTGATCTTTAAAATGGTAGAAATGTTCTTTTCTGTTCCATGTTTCTATGTCGAATTTTTTGTAACTCATCTTGTCATACAAATTTTAATAAAGAAAGCAAAAGTACAAGGATTATTCGATTTAGAGGGGTATATCCCCAAAAGAAGGAAGCGGAACGGATGAATAAAGGATGAATAGTAAGGCTTAATTTAGGATTCAGCTTAAGCTTTTCCTAGTTCAAGAGCTAATACCCCTGCGATAATCAGTGCAAGTCCGAAAAGCTGGATGATGGTTAGGGTTTCTTTAAAAACGACTAAGCCAATAAGGGCGAGTACGGTAATACCAAGTGCTGCCCAAATACCATAGGCAATTCCTATAGACATTCCCTGTTTGAGCGAAAGCGACAGTAAATAATAGGCTCCTACAACGCCTAAAATAGCGATAATTGAGGGAATTAATTTTGTAAAACCATTGGATTGTCTAGTAGCTAATGCACCGATAACTTCAGCTAAAATAGCAGCGATAAGAAAAATGTATTTCATGTGTTTTGAATTTGAGGCAAAGGTATTTTGATGCTTTCAAATCTGGAATAAGACACAAATTAATCCTATGGACAATTTTATCCACTAGTACAAAAGCAACTGCTTTGCGGTTTTCTTCTTAATTTTGTTTTGATTTTTGCCCTTTAGATTATGTATAGAAATAAAATACCACAGCATTTGGATTATGGTGTAACCGTGACATTGAAGGTGATGGGAGGGAAGTGGAAACCCTGCATCATCGATTGTGTTGCTACTGGGATTCAACGACCTACTGATATTCAAAAAACGATTAAACACACCAGTTTACGCGTAATTAATAAACAGCTGTCAGAATTGGTCGATTATGAGGTTTTAACAAAAGAGGTATACGAAGGATATCCCTTAAAGGTGGCCTATCATTTAACTGCTTTTGGAGCAACTTTATTACCCATTATTGCTGCTATGGAACATTGGGGAGATCAATATGCAGAAAAAGTAGCTCAATTGGCAGTGAATAGAAATGAAAGCATACAAATGGATTAATTAGTGGTCTCATGCGACAGTTTGGGATAAGAAATTAGTAAACATGCTGGTTTAACAGATAAATAAAATGAAAAAGCGCTAAGTAAGATTAGCGCTTTTTCTTGTATTACACCCATTCCTCAACCAAGTGATACCACAAGGTTTGTCCATTTTCATAGCGGAAAACCGCAGAAGCTTGTCTTGTATTTTGACTGTCATCGGTATATTGAATTTCAGTATAAGAAACAAGAACATGATGCGAAGTTGCTTGTGCTTCTATGTTTTTTACTTCCACTTTTCGCTGTGGAAATTGCCCATACACTTGGTGTAGCCATTGTGTTAACATAGGGAAGTCGACCGTATTGCCATCTCCGTTGACTAATTGGAAGGCAGGATCAAACGTATTGGTTATTGCCTCATATAGGGCTTGTTGGTCTGTGGCTGTGCCATTGAACCACATTTCGATGTGGTGACAAAAATCTTGAACTTGTTTTTTACCAAGTTCGATAAGCGCGGTTGTATGCATTGTATTGATTTAAAAGATTTTATTTTTTTTATTGGTTAAATAGAAACGGATACCAAAGAGTTGTACCGTTCCAATTGTAGCTAAAGCTGTGGCAAAAGCGATCGGAAATCCAAGGGTTTCACTCAAACTAAAAAAGACAGTACCTAGAATTGCTCCACCTAATACACTACCCACTTGAATAATGGTACTGATAATACCCGAAGCTTGTCCGGCTTGCTCTACGGTGATGGGGCGAATGCTTTCCTTCATCATGACGGGCATAATGAGCCCATGACCTAGACCTGCACATAAAAATAAACCATGTGTAAGGAGATTAGGGGTAGGGAAGTTGTAAAAGAACAAGCCAAGAGAGACAAAAGAAAGACTTAAGAGCGTTAAGGCAAATGGAATCCAAAAAGCAGCACTTCGTTCTACTTTAGCAAATAGAATTGGACCTAAAAAAAATCCAATGCCATAAGGGACAATTGCCAATCCAGTAGCTAAAACAGACCAGTGTAAATGCGTTTGTAAATAGTAGGGATAACAAATGAATAGTCCAGCTGTAAAGTTGTAGAATAAGATAATCGGCAGATGCAGTGCAAAGGCTTTGTTGTGAAATAAACGCAAGGATATCACTACATTTTTATGTTGTTTTTCTCTGTTTCTTTCATACTGGATGAATGCTGTCAATAAGATCAAACTCAAGCCGATAAGTCCCCATATCCACCAGGCCCAATGAAACGTTCTCCCGTAGATAAGTGGTGTTATAAAACAAAGTAGGGTGCTGATAATCAGTATAACACCACCATAATCCAACCGTTGTTTTCGCAGGGGTTCTGTAGGCATATTGGTGTAGATTCCGTATAAACAAAGAGCGGCAACAGGAACATTGACGAAGAAGATAATTTCCCAAGTCAAGCCTCCGAGTTGGAGTTCTAATAGAACGCCTCCCAATAATTGTCCCATAATAGCGGCTAATCCAAATACGGACCCAAAGAATCCCAAGGCTTTGGCGCGTTCTTGTTCTTCAAAGAGTATTTTAATTGAAGCCAATACTTGTGGCGCTAGTAAAGAAGCTCCAATCCCTTGTAAAAAGCGAGCAAAGATGAGGAATTGAATCGTTGGGGATAAGCCACAGGCAATGGACGAGAAGAGAAAAATCCACAAGCCCAGCGTAAAAATGTTTTTTCGGCCGTATATATCCCCTAATTTTCCACTGCAAACAACTAAAGCTGCATAGGTTAGTCCATAAATAGCAATCACCATTTGCAGTTGATTATCGGTTGCTTGAAAAGAGGTTTTAATGGCTGGTAAAGCCATGTTGACGATGAAGTAATCCAAAGGGGATAAAAACGCCCCTACGACGAGGTAACGCAAGATAGTCCATCTGTTTTTATATTCGTTCATTCGATTATTTTTTATTTCTTTGCAAAGAAAACACGCTCGATACAAAATAAATTGTATCTAAAAAGGTTTTTGTTGGTTTAAGCCATGCAGTTAAATCGAGTTGATCCCATTCTTATTGAACAAGTAGCTTGTATTGCTGATGTCTATACGATGCAGTCTAAAGCAGAATTAACCTTGGTGTATGTGTTAGAAGGAGATGGGGTGACTCATTTTGAAGATCAAGCGATTCCCTTTCAGCAAGGCAAGCTCTTTTTGATTCCTTTTGATGCAAAATACAGCTTCGATAGTGCGAAGCGCAGTCGCTTTTTGGTGATTGCGTGTCCGCAAAGTTTTATTACGCAAATTCGCCTAGAAGCAGATCGCATCGAAACCTGTGATAACTTGACGAAGCTGAGCTATATTACACATAATTACCACGCCAAAGCCGGTTGTGTATTTCGCATCGCGGAAGATGGCGTATTGGCTGAACAGCTGTTATATGCCATGGAGCGAGAAGCACAAAACCCAATCCAAGATTACCTGATTATTCGCCAAGCGATGGGGATATTGCTCAATCTCGTGGCGCGTAATTTGATTCAAAGTGATTACAATTCTACAGCAGAAAAGCAGAAAGTACGCGATGTTATGAAGGTAATCACCTACATTCAACAGCATATTGCTGATCGAGATAAATTGTCTATTGCTTCCTTGGCGCAGGAATTTGGTATGGCTAAGAGTTATATTGGGGCGTATTTTAAAAAACAAGTGGGACTATCGCTGCAAGATTATATTCTGGATTACAAGTTGAAATTAGCAGAAATCCGCTTGAAGTACAGTACAATGCGATTAAAAGAAATTGCCTTTGAATTAGATTTTAACGATGAGAGTCACTTCTCTAAATTGTTTAAGAAATACAAGGGGATGACTCCTTCCCAGTATAGGAACAAACAAAAGGATGCGTAGTTTTTATGTTGTATGTAAGAGAAGATTAGGGTGTATTGAGAAAAATGCAAATCTTAGTTGTTCAAAATAGTTTAGATAAGGACCTTTATAGTTGTTTAAAATCTTGATTTATAGTGAAATAAGTTAATAAAAATCGCACGGTTAGAATAAAATAGGCCATGGGGGAAGGGAAGCGGAAGTTTGGTGAAGTTGGATTGCTAAAAAAACACATTTTTATAAAGCCTATATTCTATGTGTTATTTGTTTAAATTGAGTAATTTGTAGTTAATTTTCTATAAAAAACGAAATATATTTTTAATTAGTAGTTGTTCTTTTAATAATAATTTATTATAGAAAAGGAATTGAGGTACCTTTGTTCGATTCATATAATAGTATTAAAAAAAGAAAATCATGATTAAAAAAATTGTATCTTATTCTTTGGTATTCCTTGGTATTTTGTTTTCAGGAACAAGTTGTAGCAGTAGTGATGACAACAGTGGAGGAGTGAAAAAAGGATCTGCATCTGCAACAGTTGCAGGGAGTTATATGGGGGCATATGATTCTAAAGAATTTAATAAATTGCTCGTAGTTGAAGATTTGGGAAATAACAAAATCAGAATGAGCGGTAATGATAGAACGCCTATTGAGATGGAAGTTCAGTTCGTTTCTGAACATACAGATCATCAGGATGTTATGCATAAAACAGGAGAATTAGCAGGTGTGTTGGTCTATGTTGCAGAGACAAAAACACTAAAGTTTTCTGGAAAAAAAATAATGGAAAATCAAAAGCGTATATTTTTTGAGGGGAAAAAACAATAAGTTTATATTAGTTATACGATAAAAAAAGACTCATTCTTACTGTCGCAAGAATGAGTCTTTTTTGTTTTTACTTGCTAGATGTAAATGCTTCCGTTGTTTGCTGACTTCCAAAGTGATGGACGATTTCATCTAAGAAATACTGTTGTTGTGTCGCATTAAAGGCTGCTGTAGCATCAGAGAGCACAACCGCATGATATCCTCTTTCATGTGCATCTCGAAAAGTACTTTCTACACAAACATGGGTAGCATAGCCTACTAAAAAAAGTTTTTCTATGTGGTTATTTCTCAAATACACATCGAGGTTTGAACCAGTAAAGGCACTCGCTCCTGTGCGACCTTTAACGATAAACTCACCCTCAATAGGTTGAACCGTTTCATAGAAAGAAGTGCCAAATGCACCTGCTTGAAAGGTGCCTGCTTTGGGAATGGCATGGCGTAAACCACTCGTAGCTAGGCCCAGTTCTGGATATCCTGCAGTAAAGCTCAAACCCACATGAATGACTGTCAGGTTATGGTTACGCGCATAAGTCAACGCCTTTTCAATCTGCTGGATCGACTGTTGCATTAGGGCTTGATCTTCTACTAAAGCCTTGTAGAGATTGCCTTGTGGATGCATCCACTCATTTTGTGTTTCAATTAAAAGTAAAGCTGCTTTTTCTTTTGTTTGTGCTTGCATCGTCATCATAAAAATTAAATTAAGCGTGAGTAAAACGAATTGTTTCATTATAAATTGAGATTTAAAGGGTTAGTAATATGGTCTTTAGAAACTTTTGAAACGGCCAACCAACGGGAGTCAAATTTGATGTACGAGAGGTAGTCCGTGATGATGAGCTGTTGGGCTCTAAAGTATTGCACTTTTACCAGCGCAATCGTATCCGTTACATCCAGTACGTCGATGAGGTACTCTAAGTTGCGCACACCAGAAGCCATTTGTTGAGCGTCCTCTTTGTAAGCTTTTACTAAGGCTACCCAGGTAGCTAGTGGCAGTTTAAACAGGCCGTTTGTCTCTGTAGGAATAAGAATGGCAAAGTCAGGGTGAAAGCCTTGGTACATCGCCTCATAGTTTAGCGCATTTAAAGCGCCTTGAGAAAAGGTGTCTTCTACAAGTTGAAGGATCTCTTTTTTTACTTGTTCTGTTGAAGGAGTTTGAGCTGTCATAGTCAAAGATGAAAGAAAGGTGAAACAAATACAAAGGATTAAAATTGTTCTTTTCATACCTAAGTTGTTTTTAAGTGTCATTAATTGTAAATAATCTACAATTGCAAATGAAGGACTTATATTTTATATTTACAACATTAATTGTAAGTTATTTACAAATCATGGAGAATAAGGAAAATAAAGAACTGTCATTTGACTTTGATTTTTTAGATAAATTGGTTGTAGGCATTGGGGAAGTTGCTCAAATTACGGGCATTCCAACACGTCAAATTCGCTATTGGGAAGAGAAGGGGATTATTAGCAGTTTAACGGAAGAGGAAGGAAAAAACAGACGCTATAACTACGAGAACATTAAAAAAATGTTATTGATCAAGGAATTAATGGAAGAAGGGTATACCTTGGATGCTTCTGCTGAAAAAGTGAAGAAGCGCATGGAAATGATTGAAGCGACCTTAAATAAATTGAGACAACCCTAAACGAGTGGAACGAGATGCGATATGTGCGCTATAGCTTGGGTATTGTGAGTCTGTTGCTGTTATTCTTCTTGTTGAAGTATAACGGTACAACGCGATTTGCGAAAGAGCCAAAGCTACTGAGAAGCAACATTGACTCCCTAGACTCAAAAGCATTACAAGCCCCTTTGTATGAAGAATATTTACGGGTGAAATTTGATCATTGTACGCCTTAGTATTATTTTTTACTATAGAAGAAGATAAATGATATGTATTGATTATCAAGTTTTTAAATGAAATAATTTGCCATAGAAAACCTTTTTTGTCATATGGCAATTGCCTTTGAAAGGAGGCCCTCTACTTTTGTTGTTTAATTCTTTAACGTTTGAACAACATGAGTATGGATATTTTAGTCGGACTCCAATGGGGAGATGAAGGAAAAGGTAAGTTTATCGATCACATTTGCAGCCAATATGACATTGTAGCTCGCTTTAATGGGGGAGCCAATGCGGGGCATAGCATTTACTACAACGGAGAAAAAGTAACGTTGAAACTGCTTCCATCGGGTGTTTTTTATCCGAATACGATGAATGTAATTGGAACAGGCGTAGTGGTGAATCCAATCCAATTGCAACAAGAAATAGAACAGTTGATGGCTTTGGATGCTACTTTGGCTCTACCTAAGCGGTTGTTGCTTTCGGCTAAAGCTCATTTGGTTTTACCTACTTATGCTTATTTCGATCAGTTTTATGAAGCCCATCCCGATTATCGTACGATAGGTACTACAAAGAATGGAATTGCACCTGCATATGCAGCGAAAATACTCCGCCAAAACTTGCGTGTGGGTGATATTTATAGCGCACAATTTACCAGTGAATTACAGGCTATACTCGCCCGACAATACCGAGAATTGGAACAGTTGCAGTGCGACTTGCCCCCTTTAAAGGAAATGGAAGCGGCTTATATGGATGGGATTGCATTCTTGAAAACACTACTGATTACCGATACAGAGCTATACGTCAATCAAGCGTTAAATGAAGGAAAAAAGGTATTAGCAGAAGGAGCGCAGGCCACGATGTTGGATATCGATCACGGTACGTATCCGTATGTGACTTCGTCGAGTACAGTTGCTGGAGGTGCCTGTACTGGATTGGGGGTTTCTCCTAAAAAAGTAGGGGAGATTTTTGGCGTAACAAAAGCGTATACAACCCGTGTTGGAGAAGGGATTTTTCCGACAGAGTTAACGGGAGCAGAAGCAGAGCAACTCCGCATTAAAGGAGGGGAATTTGGCTCCAATACGAAACGACCAAGACGTGTGGGCTGGTTGGATTTACCTGCATTAAAGTATGCCTGTATGGTGAATGGCGTTACCCAACTGATTGTCACAAAAGGCGATATTCTCAGTGATAGGGAAGAAGTTCCTGTTTGTACCCACTATGAAGTGGAAGGAAAAAAACAGGCGTACTTCCGTGTTCATCAAGATGAAAAAACAACACAAGCCATCTATCAATCCTTTGAAGGCTGGACGGGTGATTTCACTCAAATTAAAACAGAAAATCAAGTGCCTTTAGCGTATAAAGCGTATCTTAATTTTATTGCACAAACTGTTGGTGTACCTGTCACTTATCTTTCAACAGGACCTCAAAGAGAAGAAATTTTGAAGTTGAAAGGAGATTAAAAAGAAGATTAAAAAGAAGATTAAAAAGGAGATTCGTTAACTTTATCGTGACGGGAAATAAAAGAACATGGAAGAACTAGTAATCTATATCGAGAAATTTGCCACACTTACAGCAGCGGAACGCGAACGCATACAAGCCGTATTTACGTTTAAACGCATTGCGAAAGGGGAGTATTTTGTAGAAAGTGGTAAGAATAGCCATGCGATTGCCTTCGTAGAATCGGGGGTATTCCGTTCATTATACTACAATAAAAAAGGGGATGATTTTACGCGTTACTTCATTTATGAAGGGCGTTTTGTTGGCGATTTGCACAATTTCTTTATTCAAGCTCCTGCGAATGATTATGTAGAAGCAATTACCGATGCTTGTGTTTGGAGCATTGATTATGCTGATTTTTGCCAGCTCGAAAAGAAAATCTCGGTATGGCCCTTATTGATGGCTAAACTACATGCCTTTGCAACCGAAAGCAAATTGAAGACGGCCAATATGATGTTGAATCTAGAAGCAAAAGAACGTTACTTACTTTTTTTAGCTCATTATCCAGGATTAGTCAACCGAGTGCCTTTGAGTATGTTAGCCTCCTATTTGGGGATTACGTCCTCTTCGTTGAGTCGAATTAGACGCAGTGTTTAACGCACTTTATTTGCAGCTAGATTTGTGGGTAATCCCGTTTGTATCCTATAATTTTCTGGGGAAAGGCCCGTATTTCGTTTAAAATAACGACAAAATAAACTGGTATCAGTAAAATGCAACTCGTGGCTAACCTCTTTGATGGACAGGTTGGTTGTATTTAATAAGGTTTTCGCCTGTATCATCACAAAGAAGGTAACCCATTCTAAGATGGATTTACCCGTTTCTGCTTTGAGTAACGTGGTTAAATATTGAGGGGTTAGATGCAGTTGTTCCGCATAGAATTTGGCACTTCGATGCTGTGTCGCTTGATGCAATACTAGCTGATAAAATTCGTGTACAATCGCAGAAGATCGACTAATCGGCGTATGATTGGTTTGATCCGTAGGCGCATAAGCTTCAAGAACAAAAGAAATTAGGGAAAGCGTAAGGTAATGTAGGGTTTCCGTTGTTTTGAACGCATTATTTTTCACATATACATTTTGCAATAAGTGCAGTAACTCTTTAAAAACAGCGGTGTCTTCCTCGTTTAATTGAATTAAGGGATGATTGCGTAGGGTAGTGTTGTGAATCAACTGAAGCAGAACGGGAAAATTACTTAGAAAATCCAAAGAAAGTCCTACGGTAGTCATGGTTGCATCTGTACTTGCAGCTAAGGGTTCAATAATCACCTGTGGTAAAATAATGGCAATATCTCCTTTGTCGATGCGATAGCTTTCTGTCTGAATGCGAACGTCCATGTGACCCTGCGTCATAAAACTCAAAATAAGGCCATCAAATTGTTGGCGATAATCTACTCCCTCCTCTAGAGGCTGATATACTTGATTCATGATGATCATCCCTTTTGCGTGTTGCGGATGATTAGCTTCATATAATTTGTATAGATCATCAAGAGTAACAGCAAGAGACATAACCAGTGTAGATTTAAGGATTAGGGCGTGCAATATATTACAAAATGAATGAATTGTTCAAAAAATGGAAAATGAAAATGACGAAACTACTTCTAATTTTGTTGAACTGAATGTAGCCGAATAATTCGTTCAATATATTCGTTTTCATTTGAGATGAAATAAGAAACAAATCATTGTCAATAAAAACACTTTTCAAGTTTTACCTGGGGACTAATTTATAAGTCAAGTCGAAAAAGAGTATGTGTATCATACTCTTTTTTTTAGGAGCAGGGGGTGGATGTAAAGTCGTTTTAAAACGTTCTTTTACTTATTTTGGAATTTTATGTCCTAAAATGAACGTTTGAGAAAATAAAAATGAACCTTAGAGTAAGATAAACCCTCTTCCTTTTCGTATATTTAGCATACTAAAAAAAGGATGAATTATGCCGCAGAATACCCTAAAAACATTAAACTATGAAGGAATCTTTCTTTCCTGTTATACAGATTTTAGCGAGAAATGCTTTCATGCAACGCCAGAACATGTTTTGGTTTATGTGTATTCAGGAGAACAGATTATTGAAGATAGAAACAAGAGAACGCGAGTAAAAGCGGGTCAATGTGTATTCATTCGACGCAATCATCAGTTGGTGATGCATAAAAATAGTGCTGGAAATGAACATTATAAAGGGATTTCGTTAACCTTTAATCGCCATGTTTTACGCGAGTTTTACAGTAAATTAGACAAAACACAATTGCCTAAAAAGGTATCAGTTTCAGATAAAAATGTCTTTGCTATTGAACAACGCCCAGATATTACCAGTTTATTTGAGTCGCTCACGCCTTATTTTGATCAAAATATACAACCCAGTAAGGAAGTTATTCACCTTAAGTTATTGGAGGGAATATACGCGCTACTCAATAATGCGACGGTATTTTATCCGCTGCTTTTTGATTTCACAGAACCGTGGAAAATAGATATTCTCGATTTCTTACATGAACATTATAAGGATGATCTGACGATTGAACAAATGGCGACTTATACCGGACGTAGTTTGGCGACTTTTAAAAGGGATTTTAAAAAGGTCAGTACGCTCACCCCACAGAAATGGATCATTAAAAAGCGTTTAGAAACAGCTTATATCAAGCTCAAAGAAGAGCAGGCTAAAGTGCAGGATGTCTATTGGGAAGTTGGGTTTAAAAATCCGTCCCATTTTTCTACTGCTTTTAAAAAACAATATGGAATTCCACCTTCTGAAATTGGTGTGAATTGAGCCGTAGAGCAATGAACTTTGAGCTGTAGAGCAACGGAAATATAGCATCTAATGGGTACTTTTACCTCAGCATAAAACCAATAAAATCGAAATAAAAAAAAGTGAAAATGGAAACAAAAAATGTAAAAGCATACGGAACGGAAGCTCCAGATGCGGCTTTAAAACAGATGGAGATTAATCGTAGAGCTGTGACAGAAAAAGACGTGGCGATCGATATTTTATACTGTGGTGTATGTCATTCTGATTTGCATACCGCTCGCAATGAGTGGGGCGGAACCCAATACCCTAATGTACCTGGACATGAAATCGTTGGACGTGTAACCCAAGTAGGAACAGGAGTAACTAAGTTTAAAGTAGGAGATTTAGTGGGTGTAGGTTGTATGGTTGATAGCTGCCGTACATGTGAGAGCTGTAAAGAGGGATTGGAACAATATTGTGAAAATGGAAACATTGGAACCTATAACAGTCCTGATGTTCACTTGAACCAACAAACTTTTGGAGGTTATTCTGAAGCTGTAGTGGTGGATGAAGACTTTGTATTACGCGTGCCTGAAAATTTAGATTTAGCCGCAGCAGCTCCTTTACTTTGTGCTGGAATTACTACTTTTTCACCGTTGCGTCATGCTAATGTAGGGCCAGGGCAACGTGTAGGAATTGTTGGTATTGGTGGTTTAGGTCATATGGCGGTAAAAATTGCCAAAGCGATGGGTGCTGAAGTTGTTGTTATTACAACGTCTCTTTCTAAAGTAGAGGATGCAAAACGTCTAGGTGCGGATGATGTTATTTTATCTACGGATAAAGAGCAAATGAAAGCCAATGCTCATACGTTGCACTTTATCTTGGATTGTGTTTCGGCTCAGCACGATATCAATGCGTATATTAATTTATTAAAACGCGATGGAAGATTGACGTTGGTAGGTGCACCAGAGCATCCACTTCCAGTATCTGCATTCAGCTTGATTCTCAATCGCATTAGTTTCTCGGGATCTTTGATTGGGGGAATTGCACAAACGCAAGAGATGTTAGATTTTTGTGGTAAACACAACATCACTTCAGACATCGAAATGATTCAGATGCAAGACATCAACCAAGCGTATGAACGCTTGCTAAAAGGAGATGTGAAATATCGATTTGTAATTGATATGGCTTCTTTAAAAAATAAGTAAAACGGAAAGACCTCCATATAAGGAGGTCTTTTTTTATTTATATTATTGGTATTCAGTGTGTAATGAGTGTTTGTGTTCTTGTTGAAAACAAAATAAACATTTTATCTATACTATGTTGGGATTTTTTACTTTCTTTGCATCGTAAATTCTCGATATATAGAAATGACCGAACTCTTTAAAGCTTTATCGAATGAACATCGCGTTCAAATACTGAAGTGGCTTAAATCGCCTCATGATTTTTTTGAATTGGAAGACATTGAACCTGAAGTTCATGAATTTGGGGTGTGTATGAGTGTCATTCAAAAAAAGGTAGGACTGTCTCAATCTACAACATCAGCCTACTTGACTTCGCTTGTTACTATTGGATTGCTGGTATCTGTCCGCAATGGTCAATGGACGTATTACAAACGCAATGAAGAGAAGATAGCCGAATTGGCGCATTATATTCAACATACGTTGTAAAGCATTGGCTCGATAATGTCAGCTAAGCGCGCTATTGTTATATTCTATTATATCTATAATTCTCGATATCTAAATATCTATTAATATGAATACTTCTTTTACTACACATTCGGTTTTTAATCGCGTGTTTCGCCCAGGAAAACTGACCTTGGGTATTTTCTTACCGTTACGGGTTTATGAATCTTATACGGAGCCCTTACATCAACACTTAAAGTACATCCAACAAATTGACCGCAGTGGGTTTGGCGCGCTGTGGGTGAGGGATATTCCCGTCTATGATCCGAATTTCAGAGACGTAGGGCAGGTGTATGATCCTTTGACATACTTGGCGTATCTCGCAGGACAAACGGAGCAGGTTGCTTTAGGTACAGCGAGTATTGTTTTGCCTTTACAGCATCCTATTGCTTTGGCTAAAGCAACCGCTTCGATTGATCAATTGGCCAATGGTCGATTGCTTTTGGGGGTAGGGTCTGGCGATCGTTATGCTGAGTTTCCTGCTTTTGGGAAGTCTTTTGAGCGCAGAGGGGAATTGTTTCGCGAGGTTTTCCAAGATCTACAGACCTTACATCGCATCGATACACCTAAAATGAATTCGAGTTTAACGCAAATGCAGGATTTAAATGTGGTGCCTAAACCTATACACCATGGGGTTCCGATGTTAGTCACAGGGGCGAGTCAACAATCTTTAGATTGGATTGCTACTCACGCTGATGGTTGGATCACATACCCCGGACCTACAACAACAAAGGAGGATACATTGGGATTAAAACAAAAAATAGCGGCATTTAGAAATCTAATCCCTCAGGGGGAATTCAAACCGCATATGACCAATGAATGGATTGAATTGGATGAAGATCCGCATTTTCCACGAACGCCACTTAGGGGAGGATTTGTCCTGAAAACGGGGCGTTATGGTTTACTGGATTTACTTCATCAGTGGGAGGAAATTGGGGTGAATCACGCTGCTTTAGGAATACAGTTTGGTAAACGTGATATCGGTGAAACACTGGCGGAATTGGCTCAAGAGGTATTGCCTTATTTTAAAGGGGACAAGGGATGATTTGGTGGTGATTCACTTTTGTAAAACAGAAATACGCTTTAAAGTGAAGTGTATTTCTGTTTTTTTGTTTTGAGCGTAAAATAGTGCTAGTAAATACATCTTTTATGAAAAGTAATGAATCAGGAACTAAAAAAGAAACATAATTTCAAGGAGATTATTGGAATTGCTTGGGTGTAGATTAATTCATTATCTTTAGTTGGGTTTATACCTTTAATCATTCCATGATGATTTCTATTGAAAGATCAAAAAGGATAGTATATTTAATACAGTAGATTAATATGTCAAAAACAATATCAGTGCCTATAGATCAACAAGCAGCCTATGATTTAGATTATAATATTGCTAAAAAAGAACAGCTTGTTGAAATGGAATTAACCGATTCAGAATTTAATACTTTATGGAACGAGGGCATTTTTTCTATGATTGATAAAATTGCATCTTGTACGATTGATGAATTTGAAGATGAGCATATAACAGATTTTGCTGTTATAAACGAAATCTTAAATGAATTGAAAAAGAGTAAGGCTGATTTAAGAGATTTGATCAAAATGTTTGAACTAGCCATAGCATATAAAACGAGTATACATTTTTACTTTTAAATCAAAATGAGATAATAGGTCATGAAGTACATGCTGTTATAGATTTTTTGCAAATAAAATTAGCCATTCTAAATAAAAATAATTAAAAATTGGTTTAAATGAGACTTTTAAAAAGAGTTGGAATTATCGTGTTATTGTTGTCATTATCTTCTTGTGCAGAAGGCGATTGTGAAATAGATAAGAAACACGCTTTGGCGGTAGAATGCTTACAAATTCTAGAAAAAAAGCCGTCAACAAGTGCGTATAATATGAATTCAGAAGGAATCCACTTAGTGACAGGAAGAAAGTGCAATTGCAAAGATGAAACGCGATGGATAAATAACTATAAAGGATTATTAGAGATTGGGGATACTATCATAAAAAGAAAGGGAGAATTGACGTTTTCTTTTCATAAGCAAGATACTATTATTGAAGTAAATTGGAGATGTGGAGAGCCTGATGACTATAAAATAATGATTAAAGGAGAGGTAAAAGATAATTTAACGATGGCTCAATTGAGGCAGTTAAAAAAGAAAGATTAATACTTTTTTACAACGGGTAAGTTTCATATCTCTATTTATAAAACAAACCTTACAGTGTAAAAATAGTAGGGTTTTATTTTTATCTACTACACGCTTTGAAGGCTTTAGTACCTCCGATTTAAGTATTAATAAAGGGATATTGCTAAAGATTTAGGACAATAGTATAATGCCAATGAAGTAATTATTCAAGGAGGGAAACGAACAACAGGTAAATATAAAGGAATTGTTCTTTCACCTATAACAATTAAGGTAAAATAAATATGATAAGAATAATATTAAATGGTTGGCGAGAAGGACTAGAGAAAATTTCTTTAACAAAACTTCAAATGGATATTCTTGGAAAATCTTTAAGTGAATCTAAAAATAATGTTGATATTCTTTTGGATGATAAGAAAGTAATTATTGAAGTTGATTGTTTAGATTTAGCGACGAAATTTTTAAAAGAAGCTGATAAAATAGGGGTAAACTGTGAATTTCTTATTATTTAAAAGTTCTAGGACAGATATAACTTTTCACTTTTGTAATAGAATAAACCCGTTAGTCAAATTAGAATTGGTGGAAATGATGGTGAAGATTATTGGAGTTTACAAGAGTTTTATATCAAAGACTGAAATACCTCACTACCAAAAGTCTTCTGGCTTTAAGCAAAAAATAAAGAGATAAAGCCCTGCAATTTGCAGGGCTTTTATATGTAAAAAACGCCAAGCTATATAGCTTGAGTTAGTGGCTAAAGGAGTTGCAGAAGTTGCTTTAGGAACTATTATAGGTGCAAATACTGTTAATAATATACAGAGCGATAGTTCTGAGTCCGTTTATGGTAAATCGAAATCAAGGACAAAGGAAAAACATGGTTATGAGATTAAGAATGATACTAAGAATGTGAGGCATAAAGTTGGTGTTAGTAGTGGAAAATTAAATGCAAATGGTACTTCAAGAAGAGCAAATAGTCAAGTGAATAAGCTAAATAAACAAGGAGTAGATAAATTTAGTGCAGAAGTTAAAGTTAAAGGCGTATAAGATAGAGGTAAAATCTTAAATTGGGAACAAACAGAAGTAGATATCCATTTTGTTCAAACACAAACTATACCTGTAGGTCAAGCATAACCAAAACCAAATATTAGGGAATAAAAAATATGAGTATGATAAGTAAAGAAACAATTATTGATTTTTTTAAAGATTTAAAAGAAGGAAGCGATTTTAATATAGACGAAAAACTATTATGGAGTTATTTTTTTTTGGATGAAAACGAGAAAAAATTACAAGAATTCGGGGTTAAACTTGAACAACTTGGATATGAATTTGATTGTATATTTAAAGCTGAAAAAATCAATCAGGAAGATGATATAGAGTATTATCTTCAAGTTTCCAAAATTGAACATCATACAATTGATTCATTAAATAACTTAAATAGGTTATTTTATAAATTAGTAGAAGAAAACAATATTAACTATTATGATGGTTTTGACGTAGGTAATATAGAATAACTGACAATGAAATATATTCTTCTAATCGGATCATTGAAGAAACGAATTACTATCCATTTGGATTGGCACATCAAGGGTCCGATTATGTTTACTGATCCAACAGGAATGATAGGGGAAGAAGTAATTATAAAGGTGAAAAGAAGCAAGAAGCTTTTGCATGATTACAAGCATCAACAAAGTTAAACTTAACTATGGATGCGTATGGTAAAGTTGGAACAGAAGATACTAAAGCTAAATCGAAATCGGATAAAAAATTACTTGAAGCAATTCATTCAACAACTGTTCAAGTTAATGTAAATGCTACTGATAGTCATTATAATTCATCAGGTCGATGGATTGTAGTAAGTTCATGTGAAGGAAGTGAGGTAGATGAATCAGGGATAGTATAAACAATGCAGATAGTTAATCCAAGTCAAAAAGCACATAATGATGCAATGAGTCTTGATAAAAAATTTAAGAAACCTAATGTAATTTTAGCCCCCAAAGGATTGTATATAAGTAAAAAACCGTATATAGAAGGCTCAAAGAAGAAAAATCCTGAAATTTTAATTAATAATTTAAAAAGATGAAAATAAAAATATTTTATTTATTTATTATATGTTTTTCAGTAAGTTACTGTTTTTCGAATGAAAAAATAAAACTTATGAGAGTCATTAATATACAAGACTTTAAAGAAGCGTATCTGATTAGTTGTCTTTTTGAAAAAAGAGATACGATTTTGGTCGTATCAGAAAAATATGATAATGTTGGGGATTGTCATGTAGAAATAGAAAAGGATAAATGTTATGAAATTAGTTTGATTAATCGACCAACTATTAATATAAATAGTTTTGTGGTAAGGGTCAAAAATACTGTATTTTGGAAAAAAGGAGATAGAATTGATAGAATTCCATATTTTGCAAAAAATATTAAAGGGATTTGTATTGAAAATAATATTTAATAAACCAACCCCATTAAAATATGAGTAAAATACTATTATTTGGAGATTCAAACGAAGATATTCTATCAATAAATTTAGGAGATATTTTGTGTTTTATCAATACCGCTAAAGAGCTTAATTGGAAAATTGTCTGGATTGAAGGAGTATCAGTTAAAGGATTCGATATGTTAGCTTTTGAAGCTGAAGTAAAAAAAGGTTTGAAAGTGAGTTATGATGAATTAATAGATTTAAATAAGAAAATAGTCCAAATTTATGATTTAGTATTGGTAGGTGATAAAGAAAATATTGAAGATAAAAAGGAAGAAAATTGTGATTATATTATCGAATTAATTGATTCTTCATTTTGGGAAATCACTTCTAAAAATGAAGAATTTATTGAAAAATTGAGACAAAATTTTCATAACTGATATAAAGGCCCCCCTTTGTTTTATATGATGTTTTTACCTGAACATAAAATAGGTAGCTATTATACTGAATCAGGCTATGAAGCAGCACTTGCCAAACTAAAAAAGTTGATAAAATCAGATATGGGAAATATAAATGATTTTGTAAAACGTTGGCACGAGTTGCATAAACCAAATGTAACTGACTGGGAAGGAAATATAGTAAGCAAAGCCACTCGTTGAGTGAATGGCTTTGTTTATTTTTAAAATCTCTTATTGGGCTTGATTTGAGAATAAAAATTGGTTTGATTAAAAAGAATAAATAGGATGGTTTATTATTTAAAGGATGGTGTTTTTTATTGTGAGGATAAGGAGGTTTTTAGGTTAGTAAGGAATGATTATTTTATATATTCTACGTTAAGAATACTTGATTCAAATAAGGAAGTTTTAGTTAAATGTAGATTACATCCTTGGTGTAGTTTTAAGTTTATGAAAATAGTACAACAAAATTTGAAACATTGGATATCCTTTCAAAAGAATAAGAGGCTTTATTATTTAATAACAACTATTGATGATGAAAAGTATTACATAACCGTTAAGACTAGTAATAATTTATTTTCATTAAAGTTGAAAGGTGATTTTATTGTTAATAATGAAGAAAGAGGTACTGTGTTTGGAAAAATGGATGATTTTTTTTGCTTTGAGATACTATTATATTGAAGATGTTGCTTAGTATTTTATAATAAATAAAAATGGGTTTTAATCCAAGTATCTCATATGAATTTAGTAAAAAATATGGATATTGCAACAAAGTATAGGGGGACGTTTTTTATAAATTGCCTTCAGAGAGGGCTTTAGCAAAAAAAGAGAAGCAAGAACATTTAAACATTTTAATAATTGACTAGTTATGAAAAAAAATAGCATTTTGACTATATTCCTAATCATACTCATGACAATTACTGAAATGAGAGGACAAACAATGAGTGATTTATATACCTATATAATTAATGATTGTTATGAAGCATCAGTAAAAGAAGGGTTTATCTCAAAACAAGAGATATTATACTTTACCTGTGGTTTTTGTGATTGTAATAATACATGTTTTGATTATGAAATAGAGCTAATCAATGATAAAATACAATTTAACTTACCTGTAGTTAATAAAAATCACCCTAAATCTATTTTTTATCGTTTATCTAGCCCAGAGATAGATGGGCAATTTTTAGTGTTTGATGTCGGTATTTATGATATGGTCTTTTATGATGATAGTAACAAAGAGTTTATTTATAATGCAACTATTAAATATGTTTTTAAATATAATAGTAAAATATCCAAATTTGTTTTTGAATCAAAGAAGGAATCTGGTTTATAGAGAGAGGTATTTTCAGTAGTATACTTCAATTCCTTTTATTTTAGCAACTATGCGTTATTGATTGGAGGGATTATTTTTTTGATAATAAAATTAAAGAGTTACTTTTAAAAGTATAAGGCAATACCCTACAAAGTATGTATTCATCAAATCGTAAAGCGTTTGTTCTTATATTTTCTTCTAGTTTTAATCAAGAAATTTGAAGAATAGAGACGGATTGGGAATACTCCAGGACATAAGCCCCCTAATGATTACAATAAAAAGAGTGGAATGTTTTATAATTCTACAGGAAGAGAAATTATGAAAATAGATTCTAGGGCAATTAATAATATACTTTCTAATTATAGTAATGGAGTACTTAAGAGATAAGGTGATGCTAAGTTTAGCATTTATAGTTTTACTTGGAACAACATGTTTGTCCCAAAATAATTATAGTAGTAATATTATCTTATTGGTGGATGATACGATTGTTACTCAAAATATAGATTTTGATTTCTATAAAAAAGATGAACTTTTTTATACTCATTCATATATGTTGGGAAACCCTTTAATTGTTTCAAAAGATTTGCTTAAAGGAGATGATGTTGTTTTAAAATTTAATTATTGGCAGGGAGTTGATAAATATGAATATACTATTGATTTTAGTGTAGGTTGGATTGATAATACGTCCTATACAATTATTAAAATTTATAATCTAGATAAAGAAATGTATAGAGCGATTTTTTGTAAAGAAAAAGGAAAGTATGTGATAGAAATTAAAAACTCTGTTTATGATATGCAAGTTGTAAAATGTAAGGAATTGAAGTGTAATTAATGGATGATTTTTATATTTAATTTGTTTTAAAAAATCGATTGAATTTTTCTTTTAGCTATAAAATCATCAATAAGAGAGAAGATACAATTGCAATCCGTTTCTTCAAACTTTTGTTGTTGGGCTTTGTGTTTTATGCCTGCCAATCTTCTTCCGAATCACAGTTTAATAAAGAGTAGGCAATGTGTTTCAAACACTGTTGATGATAAAAATGACCTTATAAGCAATAGGTATGAAAAATATACTAGCATATTCAGTAGTCTCAGTCCTTTGCTGGGGTTATTATTTTTATGAACGAAGAAGAGAATCCAAAAAGAAAAGAGAGAAATCTTTGAAACTTTTGTTTTTTGGTTATGATCTTAAGATTCTAATTTTTGCAATTGGAACTTCTATTTTGGTGTTGATAATGATAATAGATTATTTCAGAAATGAAATCTAGTTTTTAATTTAAACAGACATCTTCTTCCAACTTTCTCAATCAAATTGTTGGCGAGATCATTGAAGAAACGAATTACTATCCATTTGGATTGGCACATCAAGGGAGTCATATTATGTTTTTTTGAGTCAAGCAGCTTGAGCTTTTTATTTAAGAATGATGTAAGTGGATTTTTAATAAGAAGCGCTATACTATCTTTTCTCTTAGCAACTATTTGTATGATGATATTTTCTTCTAGATTGTTGTTTTTTATTAAAAAAAGGCTCTAATTAGGAATTACTGGTACAAGTAGGCTTTTAATGGATAGAAGAGTAATTTTAGCAGTTTGGACCTTTGTAGGTTAATAGATGTATTTAGGGATGTCTAATTTTAGATCGTTTTTATGAAGAGAATAGTTCAGTTTTTAACAATATTGCTTGGTTTCTTAGTTATTATTTTTATGCTTAATTTTTTGTATTCTTTGTCTATGGTGGGAAGTTACCCCTATGCAGAACAGTACATTTTAAATCTTTCGGAAGATAAAGTAATCAATGAAGTACAGAAATTGAAACAAAAGGAACTTTCATTACAAGTACCGCTAGATAACTCCTCATTTGGAGGATTAAGTGATCAGAAAAAAGGAACGATGTATTACGCATATTTTTCATTAAAAGATAGAAAAACAGTGTTGTTGTGTTACATAAAAAGGATTGATGAGTATACTACAACTTTAGCATTGATAGCTGTAGGAGAAGGACCTCGATTTTTAAATAAAAGGACAATTAATGCACGAAGTTATTTTTTGTTAAGAGATTTAAGTAGAAGTGAAAATAAACAATTTAAGCAAGAGTTAGAAGAGCAAGTTTTAGATAAATTGAATGTTAGATGGGAGAAAAAGAAATGGTGGTATAGTATTATGCCCTAGTCTTATCTGCTACAGTTATTGAATCTGTTTTTAGGGGTAAATATGACGATAAATGAAAAGATCACGAGATTAATAGAGATGCTGTGTAGAGAGTTAGAAGTCGCCTTTTTATGCAAGAATTAATTGCTTTTTTTTACTATTTTAGATTAGAAGTGTAAATTGAAATGATGAGAATAAAAAATATACTAATAGTAGGGTTAATTTCTTTTGTTTTTGGAAGCTGTGTATCCAATAAAAATAAAACGAAAGATTGGTCCATTGAGTTTAGTATTGAAAAAAAATATACAGTAGATTCATACTATGTTAATTCTAGGGGAGAAGGAATAAGAATGATCAGGGATGTAGATTGTAATGTACAATTGGAAAAGTATGATTATGACAAGGAGGAAACATTAAAAATACATAAGGCTATTTTATCATTACAGAAGAAAAATATTGATTGGGATTGCTCAAATGATAATAATAAGGATGGAATTAATTCGAAAATTTTATTACGAGAAGAGCAAATAGAAAAAACAATAGAGTTACCTTATTGCGTTATTGAGCAATGTAATGATGATTTTATGAATATAGTTTTACTGTTTGAAAGTATCGTAAAGGATAAAAAGGTAGCGGTAATATTAGAAAGCCATATTGTGCTTCCTCCGCCTTTGCCTAGGGGTAATAATAAATAATTATATCAAATATGATACAGTGGTTACAAGACTGGTATAGTTCACATTGTGATGGAGAATGGGAACATGAAAATGTTATAAAAATACAATCCCTTGATAATCCCGGTTGGCTTTTAGAAATTGAGGTTTTTAATTTGTCATCTAAAGTGGCAGTAAAAAAATGGAATCTATTTGAATTGTCCGAAGAAAATTGGATAGGATATGCTGTTGAAAATAATAAATTTACAACATCAGGAGATCCAACTAAATTAGAAGCTTTGATTCATATTTTTAAAATGCTAGTGGAGAAAGGACAAGTTGAGGATGCATATATCTATGAGCATTTTTTATAGGAACTGCTCCTTAAAACGACATAAGTTAATTGGCTATTTTTCAATCAAATAAGCTGTTATTTTTTATCTCAGGAGTGTTGTTTTGATTTTAGAAAAAAAGAGCTGATAAAACAAAAAAAGCATGACTTATAGACCGTCAAGTAAATAAAAGGTGATGAAAAAAATATTATTTATTCTATTTGTTTTAATACAAAGTAATACATTATCGGCTCAGAATTGGAGTATTGATCTTAGTTATGAAGTTAGAGATACAATATTTACTTATTATATTGATTCCGACCCGACCATGTTATTGTATAAGGATATAAATAGAACTAGAGATACAAGAGAGTTTAATAAAATCAGAATCACGAAAGAAAGAGCGAAAGAGATTTTTACTGTCATTCAACACATAAAAAATGAAATAAATGAAGAGAATGATGAGGCAGGTTTCCGAGATTATGTCGAAGTTTTTGTTACTTTAAGGGAAAATGATAGGATAACGGAATTTTCCTTTTTTGACCATCAAGTTCTAGAATTAGTAACTAGGTTGATTGAATTGCTAGAAGCATGTAAAGAGAAGAAACCTATATTCGTTAATTTTATTCACAGTGATGGACCACCCCCTCCAGCGAATATAAATAGCATAGTCGCACCTAAATAGAAATACAAAATCCACGAATCAAATTACTTCGATTCGGTTGTAAGGGCTTTGCAATGCTTATTTGCTAGTTCAGATTAAGAAGTAGGCCCCAACTGTATCTGCTAAATAACTAATGATTTTATACTAAGTTCTATTACTAGCAAATGTTATGAGGATATCTTATATTCGAAAAAAACCTTGGAGCGTCAGTTGAACTGGGGCTAAATAAACTTTTTTCTAAATAATTATAAAAATATGATACAATGGTTACAGAACTGGTATAGTTCAAATTGTGATGGAGATTGGGAGCATGATTATGGAATAACAATTGAAACTATTGATAACCCAGGGTGGAATATCAAAATTGATGTAGTAGCTGTAGATGTTACTCTAGCAAATAAAGAATGGAAGTTATTTGAATTATCCGAAAAAAACTGGTTAGGGTATAAAATAGAACATCATGTTTTTTATGCTTCTGGAGATGCTCATAAATTAGAAAGTTTGATTATGATCTTTAAAATTCTAGTGGAGAAAGGACAAGTTGAGGATGCATATATCTACGAGCATTTTTTATAGGAACTGCTCCTTAAAACGACATAAGTTAATTGGCTATTTTTCAATCAAATAAGCTGTTGTTTTTTATCTCAGGAGTGTTGTTTGATTTTAGAAAAAAAGAGTTGATAAATAGGACATATACACCATAAAAATAAAGTCATGAGAAATTATATACTAGTCATCGTAATGGTTTTTCTTTGCTCCTGCCATAGAGATATACAAGACCTGACCATAGAAGGAATAGTATATGAGGCCGAAAATAAAAAACCAATCCCTGGGGCTGATGTTACTGTTGTTTGTTGGAAGTATGATAATAGTCCTGATGAAAGTTATTCCGCAAGTGAGACTAGAGTTGTACAAACCGATACTAAGGGATTGTACAGCGTTTCTTTCGATAAAGGAGCTTTCGTAGAGGTTTATGTAGTTTTGAATGAGCATCTGAAAGGAAATGAATCTGTTGAAGTATATGATAAACGAGAAACGGTTGATGTAATCATAAAAAAGAAGAATTAATAGATAAAAATAAAGGGTAGAGTAAGGATAAGCTCAACGAAAACTTGGTTTTTAAATGAGTAAGAATAATATGACAAAAAATAAAAAAGAAGAAGGAAGTATTTGGTTTATGGTTGTTTTTTTAGTTGGAATAGCTCTACTTCTCTATTTTAACGTGTATAAAAAAGACATAGTGTTTTATTTGAATAAAGGTTATTCTGGAATGATAACTAAGGAATTATCTGGAGTTATAAAAGAGAAAAAAATTGATAATTCAGACCATAATAACTCAATTTTAATTTTCACTAATCAGACTGAAATAAAAGGTATTAATGGTTATTTCTGGGGGAAGTTACAAGTAGGAGATTCTATTAGTAAAGTAAAAGGAGATTCGGTAATACAAGTGTTTCGTAATGGAGAGAAAATAGTCTTGGAAATTGCTCCTTTTTATGAAAGAGCAATTGAAAATGAAAAGAATAAAAAATCAAACTCCTTTTTCTAAAATCAATTTTTCTGTAGGTAATCCATCTTCAATACCAATAAAATAGCTTTTAAATCCAAACTTTTCAAGCAGTTTTCGTGATGCTATATTCGCTGGATCGATGATTCCAATGATAGAAGTAGTTGGATTGGTGCGTGCTGCAAGGGCTAAAAGCTCGGAGCAAATTTGGGTTCCATACCCTTTGCCCCAGTACGACTCCTTAAGGATATAACCAATTTCCAATTGTGTGCGATCGCGTTTGTTCCACTCCATTTTACCATCCCCCAAATACGCGCCAGTGGCATCGTATATTTTAAAGTAACCCAACATCGGACTTTGTGCATTTACTTCAAGAATAGAAGCAAATTTTTCTTGTGCTTGTTTTTCAGTCAGCCCTTGACCAGATACATATTGCATTACGCGGTCCTCTTTTACTAAAGAATAAAAGATAGCAAAATCATTTGGGGTGTAGGGAATAAGTTGAATCGGCTCCATAAGTTGAATTGAAAGTTGCACCAAAGATAGGAATTTCTTCTTTTGTGAGTGTTAGATTCTTTTAGGGGAGCTAGTATTGCAATCCTTGTACAAGTAAACTCAAGGCACGTTGCGCTTGTTGCTTATCTTGCGTCGCTGTAAACGCAGCAATCGCACCTCCCATCATCATCAATACGAGAATTAAATCTTCTTCTAGTGTAAAATCAGGACGCAATTGATTAGCCGCTTTCGCTTGTGTAACCGAATCGCTGAAAATGGAAAATAAGAATTGAGAAGCTTCTCGGTTTTGTTCTTCTTTCATGTGTGGAAGCAAAAGACTATAATCCATTTGTAGCTCTACTACGGCATGAAGTAATTTAAAAAAAGCTTGGTCTTCATCTTTCAGCTGTTGGGCATAACTCGCCAGTTGATCTAAATTATGTTGGAATACCGCTGCAATGAGAGCTTGTTTATCAGGGAAATTGCGATAACAAGTCATTCTCGATACTTGGGCCGCTTTGGCAATATCCGTTAAAGATACTTCAGGCCCCTGTGTTTTAAAAAGTTCTAGCGCAGTTTGTATCAACGTTTGTTTGTTTTGTTGGGCATCTTTTCTTGCTGTTGGCTGCTCTTTCATCTGTTGGCTTTGATTCGTTTTCATCTTTCAAAGATAAGTATTTAAGTGTTACATTGTGTAACATATAAATAAAATGTTGTATCTTAGGGTTTTAGTTGAAGGTTTGATAAGGGAGAGTACTCATATACTACAGATATAAAACAGTAACTCGTCTTTCTGCTCCATGCACAGCCTATTTTGATTGTTCATCTTCCTTTGTTCAACTAGTTGAGGGTAATAAATAGGTAAAGCATAGAAAGCAATTCGGTTTGTCTTGTAGATTGAAAAGGATTATCTCTAATATTTAACTCTAAACAGATGAAAAATACAAAAGCAACAACAGGCAAATTAATAGAACAGCAAACGATAGACTTACTCGTTGTTGGATCAGGAACAGGTTTAGCGGCTGCACTAGCTGCACATGAAAATGAACTATCAACCCTTGTCATTGAAAAAACGCCTTATGTGGGAGGATCAACTGCGTTATCCGGTGGGGCGTTTTGGATTCCAGGTAACCAAGTATTGCAGGTAGATGGATCAAAGGATGATATAAAAGCGGGACAACAATATTTAGAGGCATTGCTTACTAAACAATATCCCAAAGAGCGATGGGAGGCCTTTCTCAATAAAGGAAATGCCACGATAGCTATGCTGTATCGACAAACTGCCTTACATTTTTTCTGGGCAAAGGGCTATTCCGATTATCATCCTGAAGTAGCAGGAGGATCGGCTAGTGGGCGTACTTGTGAATCCAGGCCGTTTGATTTAAATCGACTAGGCAAAGAGAAAGAACGCTTTCGCTTAGGTAAAATGGAAGCGCCTCTGCCTATGCCAGTAACAGGCTATGATTACAAATGGATTAACCTGATGCTGAAAAAACCATGGAAAGCTTTTCCGATTATTTTAAAACGGTTAGTTCAAGGAGTTGGAGGATTGCTTTTAGGAAAGAAATACGTTGCTGGTGGTCAGGCTATTGCTGCAGGGATGTTTGATGGGGTATTGCGAGCGGGAATTCCAGTATATACAAATACAGCACTTACAGCCATTCATGTAGATGAGGGTAAAGTGACAGGTGTTACGGTAGTGCAGCAAGGAAAAGAGGTAGAGATTAAAACGCGCTATGGGGTTGTTTTAGCAGCTGGTGGATTTGATCATAATATGTTGATGCGTCAACAGTATCAATCGCCTACTTTGGGAAATAACTTGAGTTTTGGGGCGGAAGGAAATACGGGTGATGCGATTGTCCTAGCAAAAGAGATGGGAGCTTCACTGGGCAATATGAAAGAATCGTGGTGGTTTCCAGCAGTTGCTCCAGTTACAGCGGAAGAAGGCCCTCAAGTACTTTTGGCAGAGCGTTCACTTCCTGGTAGTTTTATGATTAATGCAGCAGGAGAACGATTTATTAATGAATCCGTTGATTATATGTCTTTCGGACAAAAGGTACTACAACTGGAACAAGAAAAACACCCAGTTGGTGAAATGTGGTTAATTTTTGATCAAAAGTACCGCAACCAATATCTATTGGCAGGTTCTGTTTTTCCGATGATGCCTATTCCAAAGGCTTGGTATGACGCAAAAATTGCTTTTTCAGCACCTAATGCTCATGAACTAGCGAAAAAAATAAAGGTTGCACCAAGTGTATTTGATCAAACTTTTCAACGATTTAATACACTAGCCAATAGTGGGGTAGATGCAGATTTTAAACGAGGTGAAAGTAAGTATGACCAATATTATGGGGATCCAACAGTAAAGCCGAATCCTTGTTTGCGCCCGCTCAAAGGAAAATTATATGCGGTAAAAATTGTCTTGTCTGATTTGGGTACGTGTGGTGGAGTATTGACGAATGAACATGCAGAAGTACTTGTAGAGAATCACGAGAAAATCGAAGGACTCTATGCTATTGGAAATACGGCAGCTAATGTTTTTGGCCCAGTATATCCTGGTGCTGGAGCAACAATTGGACAGGGATTGGTGTTCGGTTATATTGCCGCTAAACACGCTGCAAACCAAAAGAAAATAAACGAAGTTTCTTAAGGAATTCTTCTTAGCGTTTGGGTATAAACAACATCCCAATACGAAATACATCTTATTTTTGTTTTATATTACACTTAACGGGGATATTGTATACATTTAGTGTATGATATCCCCGTTTTTTTCTACATTATTTGTTTTTTTGTGATTTAATGCCTTTAATCTTTAGATTATTTACAAGGGGGAGCGAACGAAGGGGCTCACTTGCTTTACGTTAACTTTTAGCTTTATTTTTTTAGTTATTTTTTGTAAATAATCTCGATATAGTACGCTTTTTGTATTTATTTAAGTAAGAAAGCGATTTCTTTTTTAAGAAAAACAAAACGTACAGTATCGCGATACACTGTTCTATTTTAAACAGAAAATAAATACGAAATAACGAGTATATTCAACTAGAACGAAATTTTTTCTTACCAAAGAAAAAGAAGTTATCACTAGAAAATAGGATGACTAAATAGATAGAGTAAAAATAATAAAATCAAAAAAAATGAGAGATATTTTTTGGATCATTGTTATTCTTCTACTGCTAGGATGGGGAGTTGGTTATTTTGCCTTTGGGCAAGTAATTGGAGAACTGATACATATTTTGTTGTTAGTAGCCTTAATCATGGTAGTTGTACGCCTTGTTCAAGGAACGAAAAGGAACGTATAATAGACCAACTCATCCCAACGAATAGCATAAAACAAAAGGAAAAATAAATTGTAAAATGTTGCTTGATCAATTTTTATAAATCAATTTAAAAAAGAGAACCTATGAAAAAAGATGAAATTTACAAGTATGGAAAAATCCTTTGTTGTGCGGCTGCAGGCCTAGCTGTATTAGCCGTAGTTTTAAAGAAAACAGTATTTAGCCAAGGGGCATGTTTAGATGAATGTGCAACCGATGAAGACTAAATGTTTAAGTGGACAATACAGTTCACCGTATAAATTAAATAATAACCATAAAAACGATACCTATGAATAAGTTAGAATTAGAAGGAAAATGGAAAAGAGTAAAAGGAGCCGTTAAACAAAAATACGGCGAATGGTTTGATAACGATAAAGTTTTCGCTGAAGGAAAATTTGATGAAATAGTAGGAAAGATGCAAGAGAAAAGCGGAAAAACTCGAGAAGAAATTGAAGATGTAATTCGAAATTGGAAGGAGGAATAATATAATTCTGTTTTAGTTCAATATACTAAACTTACGGAAAGAGAAGTACTAAACAGGTATTTCTGCGATAGGCTTCTCTTTTTTTACTAAAACAGTATAGGTGGTTGATAATCAAGAATAATCCTTCTCAATCGGGTTAAGGTTTGATTGTTAGGCCCCATATAAAACGTAAGTCTGTGAAAAAGAAGAAAAACCCTGTATGTTCGTCATATGGGGTTTTTGTTTTTTGTGAGGGGGTGAGAGGGTGAGGGGGTGAGAGGGTGAGGTGGTGAGGTGGTGAGATTGGTGTGATGTAAAATCCCGTAGTGGCAAATGGCAATTTGCCAAATAACTGGATAATTCCCGATGAGATGATAAGGTGGTGAGAGGTGCAGCGTAACGAGTATTGTATTCACCCCCAGTAACCACTCAGTATGTCCCCCTGAGGAACGAAGGGTCGCATCCTGCGCTGACGCAATGCTGGATGGGTACTGTGCGGAGCTGCGGTGCAGCGTAACGAGTATTGTATTCACCCCCAGTAACCACTCAGTATGTCCCCCTGAGGAACGAAGGGTCGCATCCTGCGCTGACGCAATACTGGATGGGTACTGTGCGGAGCTGCGGTGCAGCGTAACGAGTATTGTATTCACCCCCAGTAACCACTCAGTATGTCCTTTAGATTTGCTAACTGAGAATATGATAATTTTA
>NZ_JBQZGD010000014.1:0-95992 GCF_052691955.1 Myroides sp. TSA_177.3 | reverse complement strand
AAGACGTAAGGGCCAATGGCAATTGGCCTTATCGCAAGATACATATCGTATCGCTGAATGCACCACAAAAAAGCAAAGAAGCAAAGAAACAAAAAAACATTCCCATACTTAACAAAAAATCGCAAAACACAATTTTTTTTATTTTTTAAAATTCACGTTTTGTCTTATATTTTATGTATTAGTACAAAAAGAATTTTATATTGTGAATTTTATTAGCTTTGTTTGTGATGTTTAACATATTTTTTATAATTATTGTGTAATATGGAATAATTACAGCTTTTTTTCTCTAAATTATGTCGAAAATGTACTATCTTTGATAAAAAGAAGAAAAATCCATTTATATTGCTATGATTGAGCGTTTAAAAAGTAGGTTGAAGAGGGATATCCCTAGGGGAATTATATTCGTTATCGATATCTTTATTATCCTTTTCACTTATTTTATATCATTACTTTTCTTAAGTAATTTCTATGGTACTTATGATATCGAGCTATTCTATTCTAAGTTACCAATCGTTTTAGGAGCTTATGTCCTTAGTTTTTGGTTAGTAAAACCATATCGTAGTTTAATTCGTCAAACCTCTATTAAGGATATCGAGTTAGTTTTTATTACTTGTTTATTTGCGAGTGTTTTAATTACAATTCCTGCGGCATTGCAACGCAATGGAATTATTGAAGGCGAGCAATTAGATGATTACATCAGACAATCCTATTCATTTATTGTGATGCATATGTTGTTGTCTGCTGCGATTCTTGTTTGTGCTCGTTTGTTCTATAGCCAGTTTTACAGAAGTTATATTTTGGAAGTCCGCAATGAGAAACGCGTGATGATTTACGGTGCTGGTGATTCGGGATTGATTACTTTAAATGCGTTAGCTGCAGATACAAAAGTACGCACACAGATTATTGGGTTCATTGATGATAATGATAGAAAAGTAGGGCAACGTATTGCAGGATATAGAATTTACGGAAGTAAAGACATTACAACTGAATTTGTACAGCATTATCGAATTGATGATATCATTATATCCATTCAGAACATTCAACGCGAACGATTGAATGAGATTGCTGAATACTTAGTTGAATTACCAGTAAAAATTAAGATTATTCCTCCAGCAACCGATTGGTTGAATGGAAAATATACCAATAGACAAATTAAGGAATTGCGTATTGATGACTTATTAGGTCGTAAGGCAATTAATTTAGACAACCCAATTATAGGTAACGAACTAAAAGACAAAGTCGTTATGATTACAGGAGCTGCGGGTTCTATTGGAAGTGAGATTGCAAGACAGGTTGCCTTATTTGATTTCAAGCAACTCATCTTGATTGATCATGCAGAATCTCCTTTGTACGATGTGCAACAATCCATGGTTTCTGCATTTAAAGATCGCATTGTATATATAGTGGGAAATATTCGTGAAGAGGCTAATATGCGTGCCATTTTTGAACAATATCGACCAGAGTTAGTTTATCATGCAGCAGCATATAAACATGTGCCTTTGATGGAGTCTTATCCTTATGAGGCAATTTATACGAATATTAAAGGAACAAAGCACATTGCAGATTTATCTGTTGCTTTTGGTGTACATAAGTTTGTCATGGTTTCTACTGATAAAGCTGTAAACCCAACGAATGTTATGGGAGCTACAAAACGCGCGGCTGAGATTTATGTCTCTAGTTTGAAAGATACAAGTAAAACGAATTTTATTGTGACGCGTTTTGGTAATGTATTAGGATCTAATGGTTCGGTTATTCCTCTTTTTAAGCGTCAGTTAGAAGCAGGTGGGCCTTTAACCGTTACACATCCAGATATCACGCGCTATTTTATGACTATTCCAGAAGCTTGTCAATTGGTTTTGGAAGCTTCAATTATGGGGAATGGCGGTGAGATTTTTGTTTTCGATATGGGAAAATCCATGAAGATTATTGATTTGGCTAAGCGTATGATTCAATTAAGTGGATTGGTTTATCCAGATGATATTGATATTAAAATTACGGGCTTACGTCCTGGAGAAAAGATTTTTGAAGAACTTTTAGCCAATGATGAAAATACTGTGAAGACACATCATGAGAAGATTATGATTGCTCAGGTTAGAGAACAGGATTTAACTGTAGCGAAGTATTCAATCGAAGAACTGTGCCAAGGTGTTTTGGACAAGGAGCGAAAAAAAGATATGATGTATTTAGTTACGACATTGAAACAAATTGTACCAGAGTTTAAATCACAGAACTCGATTTATTCTTCTCTGGATCAGATAGAAGCATAAGGAAAAAGGCTATCCATTCGGATAGCCTTTCTTATTTGTTATTTTTGCCAAAGTTCTATACTTTGGAATTTGATTTCTTTGATTGTGTTTCCTTTTGTGTCACCGATGGGTTTTTCAAAAACAACCCAATACATCATTCTCTTTTTGCTGTCGGGGTTGGTGTATACGCAGCTTAATAAAGGAGATTCGGGATTATTGCCACTTCCATTTTTGTATTTCATGGGTGTTGTACAATACGGACTTAGTTCTTCATAATTGGTATTGTACGCGTAATTTGCGTTGGTATAGTGAACCTGTTTTTTGCTGTCTAGTGTATATTCACTTTTTAGTAAAAATTGAACACCAAAGTACAGTTTGTTGTTTTGTTTTAATTGTTCAACTGTAAATCTACTTTCTTCAGCTGTTGTAAAAGGGATATAGTACATTTTATCTCCATCAAAACCGTCGAAAATACTATAGGAAAGGTTGCCTATCTTTACTTCTTTATTATCAATGGACATGGATTGTAAAAGTTGTTGAATCTTTTCTGCGTTGGGTTGACTCGCTGTCATTTCATACATCAAATCACCTATTTTTTGTCCAAAATTTTGAGTTTGACCGTATGTTGTTATAGAAAGAATAAATAAGGCAAATACGGTGAATACAGGGTGCGAATAATATTTTTTCATTTTTTTTTGTTTAACCTTAAAAATACAATTTTTATGCCAAACAAGTATGTTTTTGCTATTTGTTTTCGTTCCAGTAGTAACTATCAGGGTATAGACGTTCACCAAAAATTGCTGTTCCTACGCGTACAATAGTAGCTCCCTCTGCTATAGCTATTTCTAAATCACCACTCATTCCCATGGATAGTTCTTTCATTTCAACGTTAGGTAAATGCAGCTCCTTTGCTTGTTGTTGTATACTTTTAAGTAATTGGAAGCAAGGACGTATTTGAGCTTCATCTGCACTAAATAAACCAATGGTCATGAGCCCTTTGATGCGCAAGGTATTGAGTTGAGCAACTTCTTGTATAAGTGCTAAAGCGTCTTCAGGAGCAGCTCCAAATTTACTCTCTTCATTTGATGTATTAACTTGAATCAGCACCTCCATTGTTTTATTTTCTAAGGTCAAACGCTGGTGTAGTTTTGTAGCGAGATCCAATCGGTCAATCGAATGAATACACGTCACATCGTATTTTAAGATGTCTTTAATTTTGTTGGTTTGCAAATGGCCGATAAAGTGATTCGTCGGTTTGAGGTCAAGCAGATCGTCGTATTTTTCTTTTATCTCTTGAATTTTATTTTCACCTAGTAAGGTTTGACCAGCCTCAATAGCTAAGCGAATTCTAGCTGCAGGAACGGTTTTTGTAGCCAATAATAATTGAACCTCTTGAGGATCTCTATTGTTAGCTATACATGCCTTTTCAATGCGTTGTAAAATGTACTTGATGTTTTCTTGAATGTGTAACATAGGATATGAATTAAGAGATAAACAAAATTGGCGAAGCCGAAACTCCGCCAACAAACTAGACTTATTTCCACCAATTATAGTAGTTATGCACTCCATCGTATTGAAAATCACATTTCGGATAGAGATTATTACCAATGATGTTCGTTTTTTCAGTTTCGAGCATTAACCCACAAGCATTTGTTTCTTCACACCATTTTTTACTACGGTCAATTAAAGCAACCGACAATCCTTTTCCTCTATGATCAGGATGTACAAATAGGTCACTTAACAACCATTGTTTTTGTAGTTTAATGTAGTGAAAAAGCTTGTACAATTGAACGAAACCAACTGCCTTATTATCAATCATTGCTAAGAAGATATCAGATTCTCCATGGAGTAGGCGCTCTTTGATGAAAGCTGTACTCCCTTGTAAATCCGCTTCTTGTCGATAGAAAATACGGTATAAGTTAAATAATTCCGAAGCTTCTTTTAAATCTTCTAAGCTTGCTTTTTTAATTGTGTAGTTCATCTTTATTTTATTTTACAGGGCAAAAGTATAAGAGATTAGGACTATCTTTGTGGTCCAGATAAGTTATAATTAGTAGTCCAATATGTTGCCATTTGAAAGAATCATTACCATAGATCGAACAAGTAATATTCCTATTTATAGACAGATTGCTATTTCGTTTATCAACGCGATTAGCCAGGGAATCATCAAAGCGAATACGCATTTACCAAGTACACGTGATTTGGCGAAATTACTAGGAGTACATCGTAAAACAATAGTAGCGGCTTATGAAGAATTGGAAGCCCAAGATTGGGTTGTTTCTGTTCCGCGGAAGTATGTTGCTGTTTCTGCAAAGATTCCGCATTTAAAGCCTAAAAAATGGTCAGACGAAGCGGCGAATGAATCATCGTATGGTGCCTTTTTTGATTTGTCTTTTAAGCAAATAACGGCACCTAAATCGAAGTCAACTAAACTATTGCCTGATGTAATTATTGACGATGGTTTTCCAGATGTACGACTTTCTCCTATTGATGATTTACTTAAGATTTACCGTTCGTATACGTCAAAGAAGCACAGTATTCGCAATGCTACTTTTGGCAGTGCACAAGGTAGTTTAAAACTACGGGAGGTCTTGGCGGACTATCTATCTGAGACGAGAGGTTTAAATATTGAAAAAGAGCATCTTTTAATCACACATGGTGCTCAAATGAGTATTTATTTGGCCGCCCAATTATTGCTGACTAAAGGAGATCTTGTTGTGGTTGGAAAACCCAATTATGGCATGGCAACAAAGGTGTTTGAACAAACAGGAGCAACAGTAGTTGAAGTAGGGGTTGATGATTGCGGTTTAGTTGTTGAAGAGGTACAAGCCATTTGTGAGCAGCAATCGATAAAAGCTATTTATGTGATTCCGCATCACCATTATCCTACAACAGTAACCATGAGTATTGAAAGGCGAATTGCATTACTTAAGCTATCTCAACAGTATGCATTTGCTATTATTGAAGATGATTACGATTATGATTATCACTACGCCTCATCTCCTTATTTACCTTTGGCTAGTAGTCCACATAATGGCAATATTATTTATATCGGATCTTTTTCAAAACTTTTAGACCCATCGATTCGCATCGGGTTTATGGTAGCTCCTTTTAATTTTATTGAACAAGGAGTAGCCTTGAGGAAACTAATTGATGTCGGTGTTGATGGCTATATGCAAAATGCATTAGCTGAGTTGATTAAACTCGGAGAGTTGAAACGACATATCAAGAAAGCAAAAAAATGCTATTTTTCTCGAAGGGATTATTTAGACCAGTTGTTGCAGGAGCATTTGCAAGCTCATGTGACCTATGCTTTACCATCAGGAGGAATGGCAATATGGTTGGTGCTAAAGAAACCGCACCTCATAGAGTATTTAATTAACCATCCACAATTAGCCATTAAACGTGCAGTGGTTGAATTAAATGCTTTTCGCTTTGGTTTTGCCTCAATGAATGAAAAGGAACTGGAACAAGCAGTTTTGTTGTTAAAGAAGATTATAGAGGAAAAGAAATAGGACGAATGGGTACAAAATAAAAAAGTTGATTGTCATGTGTGAAACAGGAAGTGCTTCACACATGACGAATCATCTGTTATTATTTAGCAATATCAATTAAGATTTTTACTTCCGAAGGATTTTTGATTAAAGCTTCAAAACCTCGATCGACAATTTCATCTAAACTGATTTTATTGGTAATTAATTTTTCAACTGGCATTTGCCCGCTGCTGATTAATTTCATGGTTTGTGGAAATATATTTCGATACGCAATCACGCCTTTGACTGTAATTTCGCGTAAAACTTGTTGGAGTGCATCATGTTGAACAGGTTGTCCAAATAGAGCAACAAGAACTATAGTTCCACCGTTTCGTACTACATTAAAACCAGTTGTGTAAGAGGCTTGTACACCTGCGCAATCTAAAAATACATGAGGGCCTAATTGATCAGTTACCGCTTTGATTTTTTGGTGTAAATCAGCATCCGTAGCATTAAATACATGGGTTGCGCCAATTTCTTTTGCTTTTTCTAAGCGTTTCTCCGCCACATCAGTTACAATAACAGTACTAGCACCTGCCGCTAAAGCTGCTTGAGTACACAACAGACCAATTGGACCAGCTCCAGAAATGAATACCGTTTCTCCTAACTGTATATTACTTTGCATAACTGCATAAACAGCAACGGCAGCTGGTTCTACCATAGCTCCTTGTTCAAAAGTCATTGAGGTTGGCATTGGATGAACCATGTAATCTTCTACGACAACGTAGTTTGCAAATCCACCATCACCAGCAAGCCCAATAAAGCCAAGGTGTTCACCTAAATTGTATTGCCCTGCTGTTGTAAATGGGCTGTCAAAATTTTTATAGATTGGTTCTACGACTACGCGATCTCCTTTTTTGAAATGCGTAACTCCTTCACCAACTTCTTCAATAATACCCGAAAATTCATGACCTAAAGTCGTTACACCTTGATGACCATTCAGTGGGTAAGGAGCATCCATGGGAATTAATTGAGGTCCGTGGTTATACTCATGCAGGTCAGAACCACAAATCCCAGCGAATTGAACGGCAATTTTAACTTGACCTGCTTTGGGTTGTGGAATATTGACTTCCTCTACACGGATGTCTTTGGCTGCATACCAACGTGCTGCTTTCATTGTTTTCATAGGTAGATTTTTACGTGTTTCTATCAAAGTTAGGAAAAAGGAAGCATACGTTCGGTTACTTAGTAGTTAAACGTATATAAATTAACGAGGTTTAAGAAAAAAGTAGCGGAGAAGAATTTAGGGTAGACCTAGGATATTGGAATCTTTCGTATTCAGCCTTGTTATTTGCGAGAAGACTTCGCAAGATTTAAAGCAAATAGTTGGGCATTTTTTCTTATTTTTGTTTGAATAAAAAAAGTAAGGTATGGCAACAGTTACATTAAAAAATAATCCATTTCACACGGTAGGAGAATTACCAGGTGTGGGTGTAGTAGCTCCTAATTTCGAATTAGTTGGAGTAGATTTAGCAACAAAATCAACAGCGGATTTTGCAGGTAAAAAAGTAGTTTTAAATATTTTTCCTAGCATTGACACGCCTACATGTGCGATGTCTGTTCGTACATTTAATCAACAAGCAGCGCAATTACCGAATACAGTAGTATTGTGTATTTCTAAGGATTTACCTTTTGCTCAAACTCGTTTTTGTGGTGCTGAAGGAATTGACAATGTTGTTATGTTGTCTGATTTTAGAACTGGAGCATTTGGTCAAGCTTATGGAGTTACGTTTGCTGATGGACCTTTAGCAGGTTTATTATCGCGTTCAATTGTTGTAATTAATGAAGAAGGAAAAGTGGTATATACTGAACAAGTTGCTGAAACAGCGAATGAACCAAACTATGAATTAGCTTTAGCTGCCCTATAAGCGGATTAAATTAGCGCATGTAAAAAAAAGATATTTTTAAAGAAAGTAGTGATTTGTTATTTAAAATCGACCACATTTTTTAAAAATATCTTTTACTTTATTACATTAGCGAGCCAAGTATAAAAGCCTATCTTATCAATTGCAATGTATAAATGGAAAGAGAAAATAAATCAACAAAGAAAAAAACAGCCCCGCTTGAGCAGAAAAAATACGATACAGCCATTTTAAAAAATTCGCGTTTTCTGTTTTCTATTTTATTGATTATTATGGGAATATCCCTTACGTTGAGTTTTATTTCGTACTTTATTTCGGGAATAGAAGATCAAAGTAATTTACTCGATGTAGGAAATAGAGAGTTAGAAGTAAATAACTGGTTAGGTAAACTAGGAGCCTATTTGGGCCATGTTTTTATTTATCAAGGGTTTGGGTTAGCTTCTTTTTTCTTTGCTAAATTATTGATACATACAGGAGTCTATGCTTTTTTTGGGATAGCTTCAAAAAGAATTAAAAAAGTTGTTTTTTGGGACCTGACCTCTATGATTTTGTTAGGGAGTTTCTTAGGTTTCTTTTGGCAATCGAATCCTCTTTTAGGAGGAACAGTAGGGTATGAGATTAATTTATACTTAACGGATTACTTAGGAACTGCGGGGGCTATTTTACTGATTAGCTTTATTACGTTGACTTTCCTTTTATTCCGCTATAAATTATCGCCTACTAAAATTAGAGATTTTATAGCAACTATTCCAGCGAAGTTTTCTAAGCTTGCACCCGCTACGAAGTTAGATGATGCATCTTTTGACAAAGAAGTGACTCCAACTCCAGAGGGGAATAAGGCTGCTGCTGTAGTTTCAGCTCAGGATAAAAAAGAACCGATTGTACCCGTAGAAGAGAAGACAAATAATGCGTTACAGCCAGAGGGGGAAATTCGTGCAAAAGAAACACAGCCTTCGGCTTTTTCGATTGACCATAAAAGTATTAAACCTACCATCGGGCATAGTTCTGAATTGAATTTGCCACTTAAAAAAGAAGGTGGCGAGATACAAAAAGAAGAAGAGCCTAAGCTTGTTTCAACAGAGGATTTTGTGATTGAAGCGGCACAGGATGAGGGAACGGTAGAGGAGAATTTAGCGGCTCAGTTGGTACAGGATTTTGGAGAGTTTGATCCTACGTTGGAATTGTCTAACTATCAATTCCCTTCCATTGATTTATTGAAAGATTATGGAACAGGAGGGATTACCATTAATCAAGAAGAACTAGAAGAAAACAAAAATAATATCGTAGAGACTCTGCGAAATTATAAAATAGATATTGCTCAGATTAAAGCAACTGTTGGTCCAACAGTTACCTTATATGAGATTGTACCTGAGGCAGGTGTTCGTATTTCTAAAATTAAAAACTTAGAGGACGATATTGCGTTGTCTTTAGCTGCTTTAGGGATTCGTATTATTGCGCCGATTCCAGGTAGAGGAACAATTGGTATTGAAGTACCGAATACAAGTCCCTCGATTGTTTCGATGCGCAGTGTAATTGCTTCGCCTAAGTTTCAAAGTGCTGAAATGGAATTGCCAGTCGCCTTAGGGAAGACAATTTCCAATGAAACATTTGTGGTCGATTTAGCGAAGATGCCACACTTGCTGATGGCAGGAGCTACAGGACAAGGTAAGTCTGTTGGATTGAATGCGCTATTGGCTTCTTTGTTGTATAAGAAACACCCTGCCGAAGTGAAATTTGTGTTGGTAGATCCGAAGAAAGTAGAGCTGACGTTATTCAATAAAATTGAGCGTCATTATTTAGCAAAATTACCCGATTCGGAAGAGGCAATTATCACAGATAATACGAAGGTTATCAATACCTTGAATTCACTTTGTATTGAAATGGATAACCGTTACAGCTTATTGAAAGATGCAATGGTTCGAAATATTAAGGAGTACAACGAGAAGTTCAAGCAACGACGTTTGAATCCTGAAAATGGACATCGTTTTTTACCTTATATCGTTTTGGTGATTGACGAGTTTGCCGATTTGATTATGACGGCAGGAAAGGATGTTGAGACTCCAATTGCGCGTTTAGCTCAGTTGGCACGTGCGATTGGAATTCACTTGATTATTGCAACACAACGACCATCGGTAAACGTAATTACTGGTATTATTAAGGCAAACTTCCCTGCGCGAATTGCGTTCCGCGTAACGTCAAAGATTGACTCTCGTACGATTTTAGATCAACAAGGAGCAGATCAGCTAATCGGTAGAGGGGATTTATTGTATACCCAAGGGAATGATTTAGTCCGCGTACAATGTGCTTTTGTCGATACACCTGAAGTTGAAAAAATAACAGAATATATTGGAGGGCAAAAAGCGTATCCAGATGCTTATTTATTGCCTGAATATGTAGGAGAAGATGGAGGTGGATCCGCTTTAGATATGGATATTAGTGAGAGAGATTCGCTGTTTAGAGATGCTGCTGAAGTTATTGTCGTTGCACAGCAAGGTTCAGCTTCATTACTGCAACGTAAATTGAAGTTGGGGTATAACCGAGCTGGACGTATTATTGATCAATTGGAAGCCGCTGGAATTGTAGGGCCTTTTGAAGGTAGTAAAGCTCGTAGTGTACTGATTCCAGATATAGTCTCCTTAGAACGCTTCTTTCAAGAAGAACAAAATGACTTATTTAACTAAGAAAACGAAGAGTAAACATGAAAAAAATAGTATGTCTTTTATTGATTTGTAGTACAGCCTTAACGTATGGACAGAGTAGCCAACGCGCTAAAAATTATTTGGATGAAGTAAATAAGAAAATAGCAAGCTATACGACCATTTCTATTGATTTTCACTATGCGCAAATTGATGGGAAATCAGGGGATATTAATCAAGAGACCGATGGGCATATCGATTTAAAAGAGAATTTATATCGCTTGAGTTTTATGGACATGACACGTATTTTTGATGGTAAAAAAATCTATACCATTAGTGATGAAGATAAAGAAGTAACTGTTTCAAAATACGACCCTAAAAAGATTGACAATGCATTGCCTTTACAAATATTGACGTTCTATAAAGAAGGGTATGACTTGCAATGGGATATCTTACAAAATGTAAAAGGCAAAGAAATTCAGTACATTAAATTGATTCCGCTTGATAAAAAATCAGGAATAAAAGAGGTATTGGTAGGGGTTGATCATGCAACAAAGCAGATCTATACTAAAATTCAAGTGAATAAAAATGGTTCGAAGTCCATCTTGACGGTTAAATCTTTTAAAACTAACCAAAGTATGTCGAAAAATCATTTTACCTTTACAAGCGCAGATTATTCAACTTATTACATCAATAACATAGATTAATTCCTCTTCGTGAAAATACTTGATCGCTATATACTAACCTCTTTTGTATCGACGCTGTTTACAGTGTTTATCATTCTTTACTTTATCTTTATTTTACAGGGAATTTGGTTGTTTATTACCGAATTGGCTGGAAAGGATTTAGACTTTTTCATCATTGTACAGTTCTTACTGTTTTATTCGCCTAAGATGATTCCGTTGGTTTTGCCCTTATCGGTTTTATTAGCGTCGATTATGACTTTTGGGAATTTTGCTGAACACTACGAGTTTGCTGCAATGAAAGCATCGGGTATTTCCTTGAAAAGGGCGATGCAACCGTTGTCTATTTTTATTGCTGTATTAGCATTAATATCGTTTTGGTTTGCCAATGATGTTATTCCGAAAGCGGAATATCGTTTCATTAATATGCGAAAGGAAATTTTGCAGACTAAACCAGCGATGGCAATTGCTGCCGGACAGTTTAATGATGTTGGAGCAATTAATATTAAAGTAGATAAGAAAACGGGTGAAAAAGGGCAGTATTTAGAAAATGTAACCATGCATATTAAGTCAGCATCAGGGTACGATAATAAAGCTGTTATTCGTTCAGTTGACGGTGAATTAGCGTCAGATAATGCTTCGAATATTTTGCAATTGCACTTATTTGATGGAAATTATTATGAAGATGTAGTGCCAAAATCTACTGCTCAAATGCGCAAGAAACCTTTTACTAAGGTGGCTTTTGAAAAATATACCATGAATATTGATTTGGGGGCTTTACAAGATGATGGAGCTGAAAGAGAAGAGATTAAGAATACCTACCATATGTTGAATATCAAAGAATTAACCTATACAATTGATTCATTGGAAACGACTTTGGTTAGTGATAGGAACTCCAACATGGAGAATATGTTGCTCCGTTATAATGGTATTTATAATTCATATAATTTCAAGAATAAGGAAACTGCAAAGAATATAGATGCTGCAAAAGATTCCATTAAAGAGAAAGAAGTAGATATAAAAGGAAATGCTTTAGCAAGTTTTTCGGAACCTATGCAAGGAAGGATTTTACAATCGGCTATAGATTATACCAATAATATTGTATTCAACACCGAATCAAATGATGTTGCAACATTGGGACAGATTAAGAAATTAAATGATCACTACTTGGCTTTGTATGAAAAATTTGTCATTGCCTATTCTTGCTTTTTAATGTATTTCATTGGAGCACCTTTGGGAGCAATTATTCGAAAAGGAGGATTGGGATTACCTATTGTATTTGCGGTGATTATCTTTATTATGTATCACTTTGTCAATACATTTGGTAAGAAATTAGCTCAAGAGGACGGGATACAACCTATTATCGGAGCTTGGGCCGGTGCAATGGTACTAACACCATTGGCAATCTTTTTAACGCTAAAAGCAACGCGCGATAATGGGGAAGTGAATTTCTTAGGATTCTTTTCAACAATTGGAGATTTCTTTAAGGGATTGTTCACCAAAAAGCAACCAGTAAAAGAAGAAGAACAAACAGTAGAATAACACACAACAAAAATATATTTATTATGTCAACGAATCATATTCAGTTAAATACGATAGAAGAAGCTATAGAAGATATTAGAGCAGGGAAAGTAATTATTGTCGTGGATGACGAAGATCGTGAGAATGAAGGAGATTTTATAGCTGCAGCGGAGATGGCAACACCAGAGATGATTAATTTCATGGCTACGCATGGACGTGGTTTGATTTGTGCGCCATTAAATGAAAAACGTTGTAAGGAATTAGATTTAAAACCAATGGTTCAAAATAATACGGTACTGCATCAAACGGCTTTTACTGTATCTATTGATTTAATCGGTCATGGTTGTACAACGGGAATTTCAGTACAAGACCGTGCGAAGACTATTTTATCCTTGGTCGATGATACAACAAAACCAGAAGATTTAGGACGCCCAGGACACATTTTTCCTTTGATTGCGAAACAAGGAGGAGTTCTACGTCGTACAGGACATACAGAGGCAGCCGTAGATTTAGCGCGTTTAGCTGGATTTAAATCAGCGGGAATTTTAGTTGAAATCTTAAATGAAGACGGTACGATGGCTCGTTTACCTCAATTGATTGAAGTAGCGAAGAAATGGGACTTGAAAATTATTTCAATCGAAGCTTTGGTAGCTTACCGCATGAAACACGATAGTCTAATTGACAAGAAAGAAGATTTTGAAATCGAAACGCGTTTCGGTAAGTTTAGATTACGTGCTTATCAACAAATTACCAATAAACAAATCCATATTGCCTTGACAAGAGGGGAGTGGAAGGAAGATGATGCTGTTTTAACGCGCATTAATTCGATGATTGGTAGTAATGATATTCTAGATGCTTTAAGTGGTAAATTAGATGTGCGTGTTGAAGCGGCATTTAATAAAATCAACGAAGAAGGAAAAGGAGCGATTTTATTTATCAATCAAGATGCACAAAATATCAGTTTGTTACGTCGATTGAACTTTATCAAGGATCAATTGAATGGAAAATTAGATATGGAAACCCCAAAATTACCAGGAGATGAAAAGGATTTTGGTATTGGAGCTCAAATTTTACATGATTTAGGAATCACCAATATTCGTTTAATGACGAATTCTGAACCTGAAAAACGTGTAGGAATGATTGGGTATGGTCTAGAAATTACAGATTACGTTACGTATTAACTAGCGATATAGTAAGTAGTTGGAAGTATAGTGCGATTTTTTATTTAAAAAATGAATTTTCTTTTTTGCATAATTAAAAAAACGCGCTATATTTGCACTCGCAATACAGAAGTAAAACAGACTACTGGAGAAATGGCAGAGTGGTCGATTGCGGCAGTCTTGAAAACTGTTGACTGTAACAGGTCCGGGGGTTCGAATCCCTCTTTCTCCGCGAAATTATAAATAGTAACTTTTCAAAAGTTAGTAAAAAAGCACAAAACCTATGATTCACAACGAGTTATAGGTTTTTTCTTTTTTAGGGGTATCGCATTTTATTCAAAAATGCTCAAAAAAAAGTTACAGATTCGGTGCACAAAAAAACAGGTAAGCGATGTGCACCTTTCAACTGAGCAAACCCAGACGCCAAAGGGTGCCAGAGAGTTTTGAACTGTGTTTTTGGAACGTTTTAATTCGACATTTATTAATATTTAAAACAGTTGAATTATGTTAGAAAAACAGTTGTCAATTAATTTCTTTCTCAAACCAAGTAGAGAGAAAAGTGATTTAAGAGGTGTTTACCTTAGAATCACAGTAGATGGTATTCGCAAAGAGACTTCTCTAAGTCACAAATGGGATATCAACAGATGGAACCAAAAAGCAGGTCGTGCTAATGGCGCTAAAGAAGATGCTAAAACGCTAAACTACATTTTAGATACAATTGTATCTAAAATTACCAAGTACAAATTAGAACTTTTAAGTAATGAAGAGCCTATTACTGCTTCTGTGCTTATGGATTATATCCAAGGCAAGGGAACTAGTAAGGCTAAAGTTTTAGAAGAATTCCAAAAGCATAACGATGAAGTTTTTAAGTTAGTACCTAAAGAGTATGCCATTGGAACACATGAAAGATACGTAACAGCAAGATCTCACGTAGCTGAGTATATCCGTTATGTATATGGTAAAGAAGATATAGAGTTTAGAGAACTCAATTATGAGTTTGTAATTGGTTATGAACACTATTTAAAGACCGTTAGAACGTGTTCTAACAATACAGCTATAAAGTATATCTCAAACTTCAAGAAGATTGTTTTAAGAGCTGTAGCAAAGGGAATTATTTCTTCAAATCCTTTCGTACAATATAAACCTAAAAAAACTAAGCTCAATAAGAAACCATTAAGCAAGGAAGAGCTATCAATTTTAGAAAACAAAGAGTTTACTAATGAGCGATTAGCTACAGTTAGAGATGTGTTTGTTTTTCAGTGTTATACGGGGCTTGCTTATATCGATGTTTTCCAATTAAAGAAAACTGATATTACAAAAGATGAAGAAGGTAATCTGTGGATTAGAACCAACAGACAAAAGACAGATGCGAATATTACTATTCCTCTGCTTCCCAAAGCTATTGAGATAATGGAAAAACATAAAGATCATCCTGCTTGTGTAGATAAAGATATAGTGCTTCCTGTTCGCTCTAATCAAAAGATGAATGAGTACTTAAAAGAGATTGCTTCACTATGTGAAATAAGTGAACTAAATACACATAAAGCAAGAAGAACTTTTGGAAGTACTGTAACTCTTAGTAATGGTGTTCCTATTCACGTAGTAAAAGAAATGTTAGGTCATCACTCTGTTAAACAAACAGAGGAATACGCTCTAACAGAAGAAGAGTCTATTAAGACCGAAATGCAGAAATTAAAAGGGAAACTTGAAGGAAAAGCAAATAAACAAACGGATAATTTTACTGACTTACTCGAGAGTTTAAAAAATCTAAACGCTGATAAATTAGCTCAGCTAACAACTTTTATTAATCACTTAAATGCATAATAAAACTCCCTTGGATTCTCTACAATTTCTAATAATTCAACTGTGATATTTGTAGTAAGGAATTCAAGGGAGTCCATTTTCAACCTTTTTAATGAGTAGAAGTTAACTTCTACTCATTAAAAAGGTTCATAATATCTTTTCTGTTGTAGTAATATGAACCAAGTACTTTGCGATACTGTAATTTCCCACTGATACGCAGTGTTTGTAATGAAGCTGGCGAAATACTAAGTAATTGTCTTGCTACTTTAGCCTTTACCCATTCAAGAGAGGTTTCTTTGTTTTGTTTAGCTAAGATTTCTTTTAGTTCTCCAATGATTGTTTGAGCAAACAGTCTTAAATCTTCTTTTGTGATTTGATTTTCCATGATAGTTGTTTTTTAGGTTAAACAACTAAGGTAAAGTAGTTACCAAAAGGTTGAAATAATAGGAAGGTAAAAAGCATACTTGGCTCTAACTATGCATTTACAAAAACTAGTAGTTGGTAAAAGATTATTAGCTCCTTTGATCTACAATTATTTTTAATTCAGCTTGTAATTGAGTAATTAGTTCTAATAGTACTTCTGCTTTTTCTGTATCAAAATTAATAAGTCGTTGATGTAGGACTCTATAGTAATCTAATAAAGAAAAAAACTTGGTACCGAATTTATCAAATAAGTATTGATACTTAATTAAGTCAGTATTCACATTTACGCAAAGCAACCATAAAGAGTAGCTAGATAAGTAATTAGGTAAGTATGATAAATGAGCTAATATATATGTCCTACAAAATGACATAAAATAAAGTGATAGTAGATAAGGAATACTTTGCTTACATTCTTGGTTCTTTTTTAGTTTCTGTAGTTTTTTGAGTAGTTCTTTAGCAGTATTATTAGTAACAGAATTATAGTAATATAGATCAGTATATAAGGATTCGTGAGGGACTAACCAATGTAATGATGCATTGTATTTACTAGATGAATAAATCTTGTTCTCATTTTTTATAATATTAGCAAAGAAATCTTGTGAGCTGTATAATTCTGTTTGAATCCATATTTTAGTATGGGCTATAATAACAAAGTTCGTTTGCTTATTAAATTTATCTTGTAAACTTGATTCCAAGTTCTTAATCTGTTCATTCGCCAATTTATGACCTATAATAAGAAGGTAGTAAATAGTTTGATTACAGATAGTTAACGTCTTATACAGATAAATTTCTTCTATACGCTGATTCTGATTTAAGCATCTTTCAATGATGATATCATTAAAAGTATCTTGTTTATTTAGGTTTATAGTTACATCTGCATTCACTGGAATGATTGTTGGTTTTTTGATTAGACGTTTTAAAGACTTAAAGCGGTCTTGAATAAAATTATGAAGTGTATTTTCAACATTATTAAAAGCCTCAAAGCACTCATGGTAATAAACTTCTCTGTCCTCTTCTATTGCTTCTTTTACTCTGTTTATTAAAGCAATAAGGTAGTATTCCTCTTCGTTTCTTTTAAGAAATAAACTTTCAATCTCTGAATTAAACTTGCTGATTTCTTTGATTCGTTGATGGAGATTACTGTTTGAACTGATATGCCCTACATATAGTTCTTCTAAATATTTCAGATGTAATTCTAATATACGTTCGTAAAGGAGAAATATACTTGAAATAGCGTCTAAAGACTTATACTTATTAAGTTCAGAACTCAAAAGACCATAATCTTGAAAATATCTCTCTTTATAAATATTGTACTGATTATTAAATTCTTTGAAACTTCTTGTAGCGAGTTTAGTAAAATCAATTTCTTCTTGTTGGTAAACAAGATGCTTTTCTTGGTAGATAAGCTCTATTAGTGGATAACCATGTTTAAACTTGTATTTCAAAGAGTCATAATCAAATAACAATACTATGATACCGTAGTTCTTAAATAGTTTTTTAATTCCTTTGCGATTGGTAATAATGTCAATATCACTTCTATTATTAAGATGTATAAGTAAATAGGAAGTCATCTTTATAGTGTTACTACAATAGAAAATCTCTAATACAGAGGGAAACTCTGTAATAATCTCTTTAAGTTGATTACTTAAAAAGTCGTTGGTCGGTAAAATAGTTGTTTTCATAATTATTGAGTTTTTTGATTTGATTAAAATTCAATAGAACTCATTGAGTAAACTATTCTATCAAGAAGTATAATATTCTCATTAAGGGATATTTTACAAGATAATTTTATAACTTTACCTTTCAATCTTTTTAAATCATTGGCTTTATCTTTGAGCCTTCTTAACTCAGCTATTAATTATGGAACATAAAATACATCAAGGAAGAAATGTAAAGCGCTTTAGAGAAATGCTTGGAATCAAACAAGAGGTTCTTGCTTTTGATTTAGGAGAAGATTGGAATCAGAAAAAGATATCTGTTTTAGAACAGAAAGAGGTAATTGATAATGCACTGCTACAACAGATTTCAAAGGTGCTTAAAATACCGGTTGAAGCGATTGAAAACTTTGATGAAGAACAGGCGATTAATTTGATATCTAATTCCGTATCATTTGAGAACTGTCAACAACCCTCTTTTTTTAATTATCAACCTAATTTTAATCCAATTGATAAGGTGATAGAGTTATATGAACGCATGTTACAACAACAAAAAGAAATGATTGAAAGATTAGAGAAATTAATTGAAAAATAATCCTTTGTCAACTTAATTCTATCTAAATAGTTGTTTTATAATTGACTCATTAGAGTTTTCAGTATTTGTTTATCTTTTATATAAAGCTATGAAAGCTAAGATATTTTACGTACTAAAAACGAATAGTGTTAAACTATTATCTATGATATTTTAAACTCATGTAATGCCATTTAAAAGAGTTTCGTGTAACATAAAATCAAACTTTAGTCTATATGGAAAATATTGATTGGAAGCTTCTTTTATCTCCTTTTTTAAGTTTTGTTGGAGTTATTATTGGTGCTTTTTTAGCTTTTTTATCATCATCTTTTTTAAAGAAAAAAGAAACAAGATTAAAGATTTCTGAAAAAATACTAGATAAAAAAATAGAAGCACATGAAAATGTATTAGAATTAGCAAAATTATTACGTTCTACATTAAGTGTTAATGCTTTCACAGTTGAAAAAGAACTAATAACATATCCTCTAATTTTACATAATAAAGAAAACTATATAGATTGGAAGAGTCATTTGTATGCTAAGGGAAATAAGAATTCTCATTGGCTTTCTGAATCTACACATAAAGAGTTATTTTTCATACAAGACTATTTTGTCAATTTAGATAATACTTTGGAGAATGTTCCTGATGAGAATATGAAAATGGTTGCGATAATACTAAGAAATGACATTATTAATTTATCCACAAATTTAGAAAAAAGTATTATAGAATATTTTGATAATGGATGGAAAGACTTAAGAATTGCTTCTAAAAAAAAGAAATTTAAATATGACAGTAAAATAGCTTTAAATCGATTGAAGAATTACAATTATTCCAAACGCCATTTAGAGATTAGTAAATATTTTTATGAAAAAAACCCAACTTTTCCTGCTACTGATATAAAACCTATAACTATATTATTTGACGTTGCACCAAATGGATTAAAAGTAAATATTATTAAAATTAAAGAGATACCTAATCTCGATAATAGTGGTGTTGAGTATGAATTGTTTTTCAAGGATTTTGAATATGATGAGCATTTTATAAGATTTGGTACATGTGATTTAATATCTAGTAAAATAAGATTTCAAAATGAAAAAATTATAGACATCCCTAATGAAGTATTGATACTACTAAATAGTTGGATTGAGGAGAATCAAGAATTGTCTTATTAGTATTTTTAAAAACTCATATGATTGTTTAAAGGTTACCTCACATAATATAGAGTAAATTAAATATCTGTGATACATATAGAAAATTACAAGAAAGATTAAAGAAGTAAGTAAGCTATTTGATATTAATCTTTTAGATCATTTAATTATAACAATAGTGAGTTACTACTCTTTTACAGACGAAAGTACCTTATAGGTGTCTTTGTTGTTTAAAGATGTAAAACTGTAAAGATGCTTTTACAGTTTTACATCTTTATTTTTTTAGTAAAATATTTAAAAGATAGGTTTGTTCTTTTCATTGAAGCTTGTGGTTATCTGTTTTTCGAATTCGTTAAAATGATGTTCCAAAAGATTATATAGATAAGCGTAAATTGTAAGTTTATCATCTGCGATAACCTGAACAATACGAGAAAGTATTTTATGGTGCTCAGGATCAATGTAAACTGATTTACCATGACGTGCTATGCTTTTTACATCTTTAAAAAAGAGCTCTTCATACTCCGTGATGTCATATTCTTTAGTAAGTGGAGGGGCTTTTTTTACACGCTTTTGTTTCTTAGGTTCCTCTTTAGTTTCTTCTTGCTCATCTCTAATACCAGGAGCATTCAGTTCAGCCTCTGTAAATCCCTTAAGCCTTACGCCGTCAACCATTAGTGCCATCATCGCTTCTTCGTCAATTCTAGGTTTTTTTTTAAATTCTTCGTTCATAATTTCTAGTTTTTATTGCAGTTTATAGTTCTGTCTACTTATGTAGTTAGTTAAATGTTAAGCTGTCCTTTTAGTTGCAATTCCAATGTTTCAGACATTAAACTGTGTAAAGATTTTATCAACAGTCTATTTGTGTGTTTAATCGTCGGGAGCTATATAAAATCATAGCTACGATATTGCGTTTGTCCAACCAAAACATTGATTAGACAAATAACTAGAGATATAGACAAAGAATGAAAAAAAGGTATTTAAGTGGCATACTTGGCGTTAACTAATAGGGGTTTAAACAGTATTCACATTATAAAAAACATATTGTGAATATGTTGAAAAAGTTACCGCAAAGGTAACAGCAAGTTATGTTTTGAGGCACTCGAAATAAGGTTCGAGCTTTCAAAACGACTTGCTCTTGCAGAGGGCAGGAAAACTACTCCGAAGTCGTTGTTTTGGGTTGAAATAGTAGATAGACTCAAAAAAATGAGGGGTTTACGGATTTCCGTAACTTCAATAATGTTTATTCTGATATATTTGTCTAATTTACCTTTTTAATAAGGTACAATAAATAAAATTTAATTTTATAATGAAAATAAGTTTTCTAAAAGCTTTTAATGGAGATTCAATATGGATTTCTTTTCTTGAAAAGGATATACCGAAAAATATTCTTATTGACGGAGGTGTTGGAAACACTTACAAAAATAAATCAAACGTAAAGGGTGATCTGTATAAAATAATTGAAAAGATTCGAGTAGACAGACAATTCATAGACCTTCTTATTTTAACCCATTTTGATGATGATCATATTGGCGGAATTTTGCGATGGCTAAATAAAGACAAAGAAGCATCTAAACTTATTAAAAAAGTTTGGTTTAACTCAGGAAAAGAAATAGCTAAGAAGTTTGAAAGTGATGAAAGCGAAGATTTAGATATTGAAATAGTTGACGGAGCAGACGATTTTCACACAAGTCCCAAACAAGGAATTAAGTTTGAAAAATATCTTAGAGATAATAATTTATGGGAGGGTGAAATTATTGAGCAAGGTTCAGAGTATGATTTATTTGGTTTGAAATTTAAAATTTTATCGCCAAACAACGAGAAACTAGATAAGCTGTTAAAGTTATATGAGAAACAAAAGGATTATTTTACTAGTGGTGATGAATTTGATTTCCAAACATCTTTAAAAGATTTTATTGAAGAAGAAAATCAGCCCAATTTTCAATTCAAAGAAGATACAAGTGTTGCGAATGGAAGTTCTATCGCTTTTATAATAGAATACGAAGACAAAAATTACATTTTCTTAGCTGATGCCCATCCTTCTGTAATAATCGAAGGGCTGAATATTTTTGGCTACAATAAGGAAAATCCTTTAAATGTTGAATTTATGAAAGTATCACATCACGGAAGTATGTATAATACTAACAAAGAACTTTTGGAAATTGTAAAAACCGATAATTACCTAATAAGTTCAAATGCAACAAAACATGGACTACCAAATAAAAGAACAATAGCTAGAATTATCAATAATAATACAAATACTGTAATACACTTTAATTATGATTTAACAGATAGAGTTTTCTTAAAAGAAGATTGGAATGACTTCTTAATATTTAAAACTAAAGTAACTAATGAATTTACTTATTAATGGACGAAAATGATTTAAAAAGATATACAGTTATTTTAGGCGGTGGTAGTGGAATATTATTTCAACCTTTGGATGAAACAATAACTTATATACTTACTGCTAAACATGTTTTATATAAGGATGTAAAAGATGGAAGAGGTCAAAAGATTGGTGAAGAATTGATTGAGAAAATTAACTTTAGTTATTCTAATGATCAAAGTACTTCTATAGAATTTGAAATTAAAAAAGATGAAAATTATTTTGAACATGATATAGCTGATGCGGCAATATTAGTATTAAAAGAAAATTTAGGCTTTAATCAAATTTTTGTTGATGAGAGAGCAACTGGCTTTGATGGTTTTAGTTTAACAGGATATCCTGCAATTAAACGTGTAGCAAATGATAAGTACGATAGACAAGTTATTAATACTTTAATAAGTTCTAATACAGATTTGATATCGTTAAGGCTTTTTATTGATCATTTAGATCATAGTCAAATTACGGGATTCTCTGGAGGTGGAATTATTAAAACTAATGGAGATAGTTTATTACTTGTAGGAATTCAAAGTAAAACACCAATAGGTGATTGTCATGGAGAAATACAAGTTGTACCAATAAAAAGATTTGAAGAGATAGTTGATGTTTATGATTTATCAAAATTAGTACCTAGTTATTTATCAAATATTGAACTCCTGATAAATTCAATAATTGGCTATAATGAAACTCTACCTGCATTAAAACCTAAATTACAAATTGCAATTAGAAAACAGTTTGAACAAGTTAGATGCGCATTGAATAGTATTTATTCAAGTGATTATGTAAAAAAGTTATCAACTTCGGTAACAGGAATAAAAAGTAAGCGTTTTTGGACTTCATTTCTTGAATATGCCTTAATAATTAGTCTTCTCGAAGTAGATGGAGTAGACGAAGATGTATTGTCTAAAATGAATTTAACTAAGAAATTTATATTCTCTGACTCTTCTAAAGATATCTATGATTTGTATAGCGAGGTGCTATTATTTGCTTCTGAAAACATCAGTGATAATTGTCAAGTTTTGTTAGCAACTAATCAAATTCCAAACTCTCCTAATAGAAGAAGAATGCTAGCTAGTGAAGTAAATCTTGACGTAGGTAATGTAATAGATATAGAAACTATTGACAGGGTTCAAACAAGCTCTAAAATAAAGGAAATAATACACCTAAAAGCGATTGAGTTTGACTGTATTAATTCAAATGAAAATACTTTGAACCAATTCTCAATACAACAATTTGAAGATATTTTAACGGAAATAAAGCGTCTTGTATATGAATTTTTTAACAATTGAAATAAGTAACCCAGATTTTGAAATTGAAAATTGCAAAATCTATCACTATAAAAATGAGGATGACTTCAGAATAAATGTATTCTTTCTGAAAGCTAACAGTGATATAATAGATAAAAATTGGAAACGATTTTCAAATATAGTTGCTGCCAATTATCAAACTTCAGAATATATGTCGAATAAAGAGTTTGATCGATGGAATTTCTATATCGTTTACATGTCAAAAGACAAAGTCTCTAAAGAGCTACAGAACAAAATTGAGAATGATAAATTTTCAAGTAGAAAGATTGTTGAAGATTCTTACAACAATGTATTTAATGATGATGAGGCAAATCGTTTAATAATAAAACATATTACCAATGCAGATTTAAAAGAAATCGTTGAAGAAACTCTAGAGGTTACTATCTCAGAATACATTCCTAAAAATGAAAATCTGTGGAAATTATTATTAGATGAAGAAAAACTTATTGGTGACAGGAAAGCTCAAGAAGCATTCGTAAAAAAAATAAATACATTATGAAAATTAAGAGTGTAAAGATTACTGGTTTCAGAGCATTTGAAAAAGAAGAAGATGCTACTTTTGATTTTACAAAAGGTAATGAAATAATGAATTTCGCTTCCATATATGCCCCAAATGGTTTTGGTAAAACATCTTTCTATGATGCTGTTGAATGGGGAATTACTCATAAAATTCAACGTTTCGATAGGATGGTTGATTTTGAAAGAATACGAAAAGAAAATGTGGCACCATTATTATTAAATAAAGCGTCTCAATCTGGTCAAGTTTTAGTAGAAACCAATTTAAAACCTTTCAAAAATGTCATTAATAAACGTAAAAAATATGATTATAAAGCAATAGCTGAAAATGAATATTTTCAAAAACAATTTTTATCACAAGATTTAATTGATGCTTTTCTTAAGGAGGAAAAAGCTGATAAACGTTATGAAGCCTTCTTAGAAATTGACGAGAATTTAAAAAAATATGATTCAGCATATAAGAAGATAATCCGTCTATTAGAATATATAAAAGATGAAAGAAAAAATTTAGTTGATAGGAAAAGTAAAGAAGAAGCCAAATACCAAACTGAAATTGATTTTGAACAAGAATTTAAAAAGTTTGATGAAATTAATACTATAATTGCTTCGCTTAACAAAGAAGATGAAAACATAAATCTTATTGATCAAAATACATTCAATCAAACTTCTTATGATAATATATCTAGGAATATTGATGTTCGATTGTTATCTCTGGAAGAAGAATTAACTAAGGTTAAATTACGTATCAATACAATAATATTAGCGAGAGATGGGGATAAATCTGAAGATAGTAAATTAAATGGTGGAGTTTTATCTTACTTTGAAAATAGAAGTAAAATTTTAAATTTAGATAAGCAAATTCAAGAATTAAATAAGATAATAAAATGGTTTGAGGAACAAGAAAAGATGAATAGTGAAGCCAGTGTTATTGATGCAAATTTAAAAATTCAGCAAGTTAGATTGGCTAAAGCTCTTAATATTGAAAATCAGTTTGAAACATTTCTTAATATACAAAAAGAGATAGATAGTTTACAAAAGAATATTACAGATTTTAAAGATGAACTACTTCGCATTGAACGTGAGAAACTTAATACTGAAAAGAATAAAAATGAAGCAATTATAAAATTTAATGAATTAAAGAGTTCTCTTGAGAATAATCGTTCTAAACTAAATAATATACCTATTCAACAAAAACAGTTAGAGTCAACTTCTAAGATTATTGTTGATTTACAAAAAACTATCAATGATTTATCAACATCAATTAATATAGAAGAGAAGAAATACAATGATTTAAAGATAATTTTAGACGAATTTGGCTATTACGAACATAAGATCAACGATGATATTGAACTTTTGTTGGAATTTAAATTATTTGAAGAACATAAGATGTTAGTTACTCATTACATAAACGAGAAACAAAATCTAGAGCATTTAAAAAAAGATATTCAAGAAATTCAATTTAAAATAGATAATCAAAACCAGTTACATAAAGAGCTAAATGATTTTATTAAATCAGGACTAGAATTGGTAAACAAATCGCAAAGTTCAGATTGTCCTTTATGTAATCACAATTATGACACATTTGAAAAACTATCTGAGAATATCTTATCTAATAAGTTGCTAAATAGTCAGTTAAAAATATACCTAGAAAAAAAGGTTGAGACAGAGTCAAAAATAAGTAAGTTAGTATTACAGCTTTCTATTGATAAAGAAAACATCGAAAAGTTTTTTTCTTCAATCAAACAGCCTTATTTATCGGATTATAGAAATGTAAAAAATGTAATAGATAAATTAAGTTTAGAGAGAAAGATTAATTCTGAGAAATTGAATAATCACCAATCGATCTTAAGCGATATTATTTTATTATTAGGAGATTCCAAGACATTTGAAGAATTATTCGTAATAATACAAAATGATATATTAAAAACAGACAACCAAATATTAGAGGTATCTGGTAAAATGAAAAAAAATGATGAAACATTATTAGAGAAAGAAGCTTTAATTAAATCAACTAAAGAAAAAATAGAAATTTCTGAACAAAACCTTTTAAAACATCAATATTCAAATGAGTATAAGGTAGTTCGAGAGTATTTTATTGAGGAATTGAACTCTAATAATATTGAGAAATCAATATTATTAGATCGCATATCTAATATTCACACAACTCTAAACAATTTAATAAACAAAAAAACAAGTATAAATAAATATTTAGAAGATTTACAATTACAACTATCTAATCACACTTTAGGTAAGGATGAATACATCAAAAAAAATCACCAAGTAAATGATGCTAAAAGCTCAATATTGAGGATTTATGAAAGTTACGAAAATTATATTCAATCAGATTTTAATATAATCCTAAGGGATAAAGAGAAATCTCAAATCGAAAAAGCATTTATAGATTTAGTAAGCAGACAGAAGCAAATAGAGAATCAAACTGAAACGAAAATTGAAAAATACAAAATAGTTCGAATCTTAAATGATGCTTGTATCAAGGCAACTGAATCTAAAAAGATAAAGGATGAAATTAAAGAAATAACTATTAACTTACAAAATTTAGGTAGTTCTGAAGAAGTTTTGAATGAAGAAAAAGAAAATCTAAAATTCTACCTGAAAGGTACAATTGAAGCCTATTTCTATACACCTTTAATTAATGCTATTTATAGAAAAATAGATCCTCATCCGGATTATAAGTCTATTGAATTTGAATGTGATTTTGGAGAAAATAAACCTCGATTACAAATCTATACGAAAGATAGTAAAGGCATAAAAAGTATCCCCTCATTATATTTCAGTACTGCACAGGTGAATATTCTTAGCTTGAGTATATTCTTGGCAAGAGCTTTAAAAACAACAGATGATAAAGGTAATTCTGTAGATTGCATTTTTATTGATGACCCTATTCAATCGATGGATAGTATAAATATTTTATCATTTATAGATTTGTTTAGAGGTATTACTTTGTCTCTAGATAAACAATTAATAGTATCGACTCATGAAGAGAACTTTCATCTCCTATTGAAGAAAAAAATACCTGATGAACTTTTTAAATCAACGTTTATAGAGTTTGAAACTTTTGGAAAATTAAAACCCGTTTAGAAAGAACTAGTAGTTTTTTATACACCTAATATTCATATAATTATAGGCATTATTAAATTTATTGTTTATTTTTACAGTAATAATTTGAAATATTCCAATCATAGCATAAAACTTTCTGAATAAGGTGCACATATCAATTAAAAAAAATGAGCATCCCTATTTATAAAGCATACGGCACAAAAGAGGCAAACCCTCTTTCTCCGCAAAGAAAACCGATAACGAGAGTTATCGGTTTTTTTATTTTCCAAAAAGTACCCAAAGCTCGCTTTGAGGGTACTTTTTGGAAAATAAAAAAACGTGGATAAGCGCAGCTTATCTGTTTTCTTTGTGTCAATATACCTTGTTTGGGGATATGCAATCCCTCTTTCTCCGCAAAGAAAACCGATAACGAGAGTTATCGGTTTTTTTATTTTCCAAAAGTGATGAAGAGTTTTAAAAGCAGTATAAAGAGATAAAAAAAAGTGCTAAGGATAACCCTTAGCACTTCAAAAGTTAGTTTACTTTTTAATTAGTTTTTCTGTAGCGATGCGTTTGCCATCTGCTTCTAGAACAACTACATAAGTTCCTCTAGGGAGGTGTTTCACAGAAAGCGGAATTTCTCCGTCTTTGCCACTTAAGTTTTGTTTGTAGTGTTGTACACCGGTTAAATCGTAAACCGCAATACTTTGTGCTTGTTCATAGGCTGTGCCTAAATGATAAACCACTGTTGTTTGATCGGTTGTCGGATTTGGTGTTAGCGTAATGGAGGCTGGTTGATTCAGCATTCTCCAATGCGTATCTCTCAATTGTACTTCTAGAATACTCGCACAATCAGGTCCACCGATGATAAAGAAATCATGAACGCCAGGGGAGTAGGTTCCATTGACATGGAATTCTACAGGGAAAGAGTTTGATCCTGGGTTAAGGACTACTACATCAGGAATGAACGTTCCATATCCGTAGAAACTACTTAAACTCACTGTAATTGGACTACCCGTTGGATTGTCAATAAACATATGATATTCAAAACCACCAGGGATGGTATTACTCAATTCGAAATTCGCTTTAAAACGACATGGGTTTTGTGGACATCGCTTAGGATCGAATTGAATCATCGGTCTATTGCTTTCGTACGTACATCCTTGTTGGTGGATGGATAATTGGTAAGTACCAGTTGTGACGATTTGTTGCGGTTGAATAGCATTGCTACCACTTTGCGTTGTAGCATTATTCACTTCCCATTTGTATTGCTCATACATACCTAATGGACCGATGAGATACGAAGGTTGACAAACGGTATAACAGCCTGATGGAACCACCCACATTGCGCGTTGTGGATTATGTGGTGCTTGAATATAACCTGTTGCACTACATCCTGTAGTTTCGGTGTAGGTAACGCTATAAGCTCCTCCATGTGTAACGCGAATTGATTGCCCTGACATACCATTGCTCCAAGTATAAGTACCCGTTGATGGTCCGTTTGCTGTTAATCGCAACACATAAGGATCACAATTTTCTACCTGAAACGAAATAGATGGTGTAGGTACCGGTGGGTGTACTACGATTGTCATCGTGAAGCTATTTGCACAAGAAGTGTCATTGGCTGCACGAGTAAAGAAGGTATACGTATAGGTACCTGGTGATAAATTACCGCCAACCGTAATAACTTTATTCGTATTTCCACTTACCCAGTTGCCGTAATTAGCAGGTATTGAAGGACCTGACCAGCGGTGTTCTGCCGTATCGTCCATCGTTATTCCGGTTAATGTGGTTGTTTCTCCATAACATACGGATGTATTACCACTAATACTTGCGTATGGTGGTTTACGTAGGAGGTAATTCTTAGGATTCGTTGCCATGGAATTGTTTTTACAACCATCTTGGTCGATCAACACAGGCCAGTAGCTTCCACTCTTCGGAGGAAGGAACGAAGTTCCACTTCCCACTTGTTGATTACCCAACATCCAAATAACACTCGCAGGCATTGGGCTAGCTGATACCGTTAACGGTTGAGCATTACCTTGACAGTAATTCGCTACCGGTGGATTAATTGTGATACTGCTAAAAGTAGCCGTTTTAATCGTAACCTTAGGCGCGTTTGCTGTTGTTGTTTCATAGGTACAACCATACGGTGTGGTAATTCTCAACTTAATTGGTTGATTCAATCCCGGAGGAAGCTGAATGTAGGTCGTCGCTCCACTAGCAATAAAGGACGTATTACTAAATACCCATTCATACTTGTTACTTGCGTTGTAATTTGGTATCGTTAAGGAGATCGTATCATCTGAACAGTACGTTAATGGTGATAACGTAAAGTTAGGACTTGGTTCTGTTGCTAAGGTTACAGGCAGCATAATACTACACGACGGTTTACCTGGAGAGGTTATGGTGAGTGTATAATTATGTGTACCTGGAGCTACGCTGTTTAAGGTATAGCTATTTCCAGAAGCGGATGAAGGAACACCTGGACCACTATAGCCGAAATGAAGTAGATTCGGATCGATTTCATACGTAAGTGAATTATTATGTAAGGTCACTTTGTATGTTCCATCACCATTGCACGTGATTTCTGTCGCTAACTTCGGTTGATAGTGTTTCTTTACCGTGAATGTTTTAATGATAATACAGCCTGAATAGTTTAGTAGTACAGTTACTGTATGTGCACCCGGAACAGTCGTTTTAAATTTACCAGTTGGCGTGTTTTGGGTATTAGGATCTAGTGTTAGATGGATACTACCTGACCACGTAATCGATGTAGGTGCATAGCCTACATTTATTCCTGCTGTGATTTCATCACAGTCTGTCCAGGTTGCAGACATACTCGCATTAGGATCAGGAGTAATAGTACATCCACCAGTGCCTGTACCGCCACCACAACTTTCAGTTACATAAATGTAGTCTGATTTAACTAAACAACCATTGCGATCAATCACCTCCAAATAGTAGGTTCCACCAGGATTAGGGCCTGAAATTGTAAGATTAGGACCTGTAAAACCTGGAATTGGTGTTGTACTAGTTGTTTTGTACCACTTGAATACCATAGAAGCGGTAATTCCAGTCGATACTGTTGAGGTAATATTGATTCCCGTATACGTTGTTGGACAAACAACATAGCTATACTGTGGAGAAATGTGTAGTTCCGTTTGAGGATATACAGTTACATTTTTCGACGTTGAACTAGTATAGTTACAGATGCTCAATTGTAGCGTTAAACTACGTGAAATATTGTTGTTGGACTGGTTCGTGAAATTATTTGGAATTGTAATACTCGAACCTCCTGTATAGTTTACTGTTCCTTGTGCTACGCCATCAATAAGGATTTGAATTTGAGCAGATGAGGGTAGCGCAGGTGTTATTGAAATCGGTATAACTACATTGCCTTGATTGCTGCAAATTGGATCAATATTTCCAATTGTAATCACTGGTTTGGCTAGTAATTGAATAGGGTACGTTTTCTCGATGGTTCTTCCACATTTTGTAACAGCTACTTTCAATAAACCAGCAGACGAACTGCTTATTTCATTGAATCCCACTTTTACATTGGGACTGTTAATTCCTTCGATAATACTTCCGAAATTGGTTGCTCCTGTACTGCTCACAATACTCCACTGAATAAGATCAGGAGTAATTCCTCCTAAGTTTAATGTGAAGTTAGCTGTACTACTTGGACAAAACGTAGTCAAACCACTGTTGTTTTGAATAACGGGATTGATTACAATTTCGCTGACGTTGTATTGAGCAGGTAAAGAGCTACATATCTTGCCATTTTTTACCGCTTGTTTAACAACACGCACCACTGCATTGGCGCTAGTGAAAATCACATCGGCCTCCGTTCCTGTGTTGTCTCCAACAATTTGTCCGTTGGTTACACTCCACATGTAAACGAAACCAGGTTCATCTTCACTTAAGGTGTAGGTATAAGGCGTATTTAAACACACTTTATTCGGACCTGAGATGGTTCCTGTAAGTACAGGAGTTTGTACGATTTCTACTGTTATTGGATCAGATTGGCAACCGTTGTTACTTGCCGTTACAACATGGGTACCTGCCGTAGGGAAGTTATAACTCATCGAAGGACCATTAGCGCTATAAACGATAGAACCGCCTACTTGGACTTGCCAATAAACCGAGGAACCGCTGTTATTATAGAAGGTCATAGGCGTATGTTGACAATTGGTCAATTCATCCCCTGTGCTGATTTCTGGACGCTCTACAACTGTAAATTGAAAATCGGATTTGCCCATGCATTGTCCGTCATCAATCAGTGTATTGCGGTATATCACTTGAAGATTATAAGTACCTGGTGTTAATCCATCTACAACAATTTCATTGCGTTGCTCTGTACGAACTAACATTTGGTGATGAGAGGCTCCATCAATCATCCAGTCGAATTCTGTTGCTGGCCATTGTGGAAGTGAAAAACGAGCTTGACTGCCTTGGCAAATCATATCAGGTCCTTTGATTTTTCCGTGTCTTAGAATTACCGGTACTTTTACCGTAGTCCAAGAAGGACAATAACATCTGGAACGATAGCTGATATAACCGAATCCATCTTGTGGATCTACTTGATCCCAAACAACTTCAATGGATGTGCCATGATGTGCGACAATGCTTCCACCGATGACTTCCCAATCACCTCCACAACCGTCATTGACACTATACGTAGCTGAACTTCCTTCACATACTACACTAGGACATGAAATTTCAAATTCTTTTGCGCGTTTTACCTCTACGTCCCATTTGTAAATAGAGCTGCAATTACAGCTGTTTGTTACTTGTAAAGTGATGGTATAATGACCGGGATGATCATAGGTATGCGTCGGTTCAAATGTACTTGAAGTTGTACCATCGCCAAAATCCCAAAGATAGTTTACGAGGTCAGAACCGCCATTCGCAGTAGATAAGTTTTTAAAGGAAATAGGTAAAAAAGTACAAAAATCTCTTTGATGAGGTTCTATACCATCCATCTCAAAGTAAGCCTTAGGGCTTATGATTTTTTCAACACAAAGAGTGAGTACTTCAACGGTATTATCTGTATACGTAATATTCAACGTAATACTGCCATTACCAGCGTTTCCCCATCGGATTTGTGCTCCGGTAGTACTGCTGCTTTGGACTTGCCCACCTGTGATTTGCCATTGCACTTGGGCAACATTGTTTGCGCTAAAACTGTAGTTGACGGTACTGCCTTCACAGATGCGTAAGCAAAAACCAGCTTGAACCTGCTCATAGAAATTGTAGTAATCTCTTTCGCCTCTATCATCGTATTTGATACATCCAACTTCTTGATCCCAAGTAAGTACAGGATGGTTTGCCGTTTGTGCCTTCATTCCAAAAGACCACAGGGAAATCAGCATAAGCAACCCCAAGACCCTAAGAAGGGGCCATCGTTTTGTTTTTCTCATAAGGTGAATAATTAAACTTGATTGTAACTTGTTGGTGTTGCAGTTTTAATTCTAGTAAATGGAAAAATAGAGGGGGATAGATTGTTTCGTAATTCAGCTAAAAAATGGGTTGTTAATACACTAGGGGATTAGTGTTAAAAAGGTCGGCTAAGTTTTATACTTTTAATCTGTTAAGATTGATTTTACGTACGAAACAAGGTTGATAAATGTGGTTTTATTGTGAATTGTGTAACAAAATAAATTAAAAAATATCTAAAAACAAAATATAATATTAAATAAATGTAAAAATAATTATAAAATTCAATTACTGGATAATCAAATAAAGTGTAGTTTTTTTTGCTAAATATGTTATTTTATTGGGGATTTGGAATAAAATTCACAATCTGTTTTAATGGAGATAAGTAATGAGAAATGGTGTTAAAAAAAGGAGAGAGTAGGAGCTTTTTTCCAAGTTTTTTAAAAAAAGATGGACTTTTTTTTGGCAAGAAAATAGAATAAAAAAAAACCGATAGCTGGGCTACCGGTTTTTCTGTTAGTTGTTTCTACTAAAGCTAACAGTGGTGTTTAAAATCGCCATAACATAAGTCCAGCTTGATACCCTGCACCTAAGGTCCAAATCAAAACATATTCGCCTTCTTTCAAAGGTTTGACGATTTGCTGATGTTGATCTAAGGCCACAAGAGGACTAGATGATCCAGAGTATCCTATTTCTTTAGAATAGAAGGGTACTTTGTGATCGGGTAGATTAAAGTGATTTTTGATGATCTCAATATTTTTTAAAGATAATTGAGAGAATAAAAACAAGCTGATGTCAGCTGTTGACAACTTGTTTCGACGAAGAAAATCTTCTATTTTATTGGTGGCGTATTCTACACTACCGCTGCCATCAAATGAGGTATCCCACATGGTTAATTCTCCTGTAGCAAAACAAGAATGCCCTTTAGGTGGAAATAATACAGTATTGCAAAAACTGCTGTCCGTGTGATAATGTACATCCACTAACCCTGCAGAAGTATCATCTTTTTCTACAATAAAAGCAAATGCAGAATCGGAAAAACAAAAAGCAGTAACTGGATTTTCCTGGTCAAGGATACTCGACATTTTTTCTGCACAGATAACCAATGCTTTTTGAGCAGTTTTGCTGTTGTTTAGATACTGGGCTACCTGATCTAAAGCGAGCAATGCACCAATACAGTTGGCATTGATATCATAACACATGGTGTCGGGCTTGCCTTGTAAGGCTTGGTGAATGAAAATAGAATCATTGGGAATTTGATGTTCTGGTGTACAGGTTACAAAAGCAATAATGTCAATTTCATTCATGGAGATTTTACTCTCCCTTAAAACACCTTTAGCAGCGTCAATTCCCAAAGAAAGAGACGTTTCAGGTGAATCAGTTGGAACCACGTAGCGATTAGTTCTACCAAGTGCTTCTTGAATTTTTTTCATAGAAACACCCTGGTTCTCGAATTTTTGTATCACCGCTTCGTTGTTTTCTAATTTCGAAGGATGGTGAAAATACATGTGTTTTAGTTTCATACTATAAGGGGTTTTGTTGATAATAAAAAAATAGTATGGAACGAATTTAAGATTAAAATTATTTTTTTATATTTTAATTATGTTAATATTTACTTATTTTTTACGGTATTAGGAAATGAATTTTAGGTAAAAATCACCTTGGTTTACCATAAGAAAAAGGGATAGTCTTAAAGGCGTAAGCGTTGTTTTTAGTTGCTGTAATGGGGATATGAAAGGTATTGACAGTAATTTGTATGCTATTCTATTGACATTGGATAAGTGTAAAATCCCAAATGAATTTAGTTGAAAGAAGGAAGTAAATTTCAGTGAATTATGCTGGCTAATATGATAGATAAAATTGTCTTAAGATTCATTTTTATTTGTTACACTAGGTTTGGTTTTGAGTAACTATTCTTGTTTATTCTTTGGTGTTTTTGCTTGGAGTGGAGTTGTAATGCTGTAGAACATAAAAAATAAAAGCACCAAAAAAATAGAGTAGACAATCCACCCAATCTCCAGTATAACGAGGATTGTGTTGGGGTAAATACCACTCAAAGTAAACGGAGTAAAAGAAGGCAACGCCTAAAATTAAAGGCAAGGAAAGATGAAGGGCTTGATCTTGCTTAATTTTTCGAACAACAAATAAGCAACTAGTTAATACTAAAGGTAAGAAGAGAAAATCATTGACATAATTATTTACCCAAAAGGGAAGATGTAGCTGCGTTTGTTGCAGCAAATAGATAGTAATTGCGATACCTAAGGCTATAAAAAAAAGTATTTTCTTCATCTTTAGCAGTTTGAATTACGATCATTAGGCCGCAATCATCCCAACGAGATATGCAATACCCGCTGCGATCGTTGCAACTACCAGCCAAACCGTGTGTACAATGATATAGAGAACGCGCACAAAAGGATTAGAGTGGTTGCGCAACGTTAAGAAAAACTTTTCTATGGCTGTCGGTTCACGAAGAATTTCTTTTTGAATGCGCTCTTCTTTTACGCGTTGCTGCTCTAGCTGGCGTTCTAATACAATATTGATAATCTCACCACAGTTTGTGCAGTAATCTGTATTCAAATTTTCAGTCTGACAGTGTTTACACGTAATATAATGTTTACTCATGATTCGTTTTTAAATGAAGAGAAGCACCGTTGAATGGTTTCTCTACTGCAAAATTGAGACAAATAGTTAGCGTAAAAAAGAACTATTTGTCATCAAAACTGTTCTAAAATACGCCTTTTTTTGCATTTCCTCTGTTGGAGGGGATAATGAGTTCCTTTAAATCTGAGGTATGATGCGCTAACTTCTGATGTAGATTTAAAATTGCTTTCTGTATTGACCTGGCGAACAACCTACTTTTCTTTTGAAAAACTTGCCAAAGAAGGAAGTACTGTTGAAGTGTAATTCATCCGCTATTTCCATTATAGTGAGTGTTGTATTGGTCAACAAGAGCTGAGCTTCTATTATAATAGCCTGATCAATTAATTCTCCAATCGTTTTGGAGGTTACTTCTTTGATTACTTTGGCTAAATAACGATCGGAGACACAGAGTTCAGCAGCGTAAAAACGAACTTGTTTTTCGGTTCTAAAATGCGTTTGTAAAGCTTCTAAAAACAGCAAGGTTAACTGTTCTTTTCTTGAAATATGTTCGTGTAAAATAAGATTTTGGTGTTGACTAATGGCTTTTAGTTCAAGTAAAATTAAGGCAAATAGATGCTGTATGGAGGTAAGATAGTATTGAAAATCGCTTTTCTGTTTGTTTTTCTGATCCACTAGTTCACATAGGTTGACTAAGGTTTTCAGCTGTTGGTCATCTAATAGGAGATGATGAACCTTGGACGATGCCAGTAAGCTGAAATCGCTTTTTTCGTTTTGTGTATGCGTAATGGCAAAGGTCTTATCAAAACTCAAGGTAATAAATACTAAATCAGGACTGAATTTTTTAAAGTAGATGACAGTTTGTGGCGGGACGATGACCAATGCGTTTTGCCGCAGTTCATGCTTGGTTAAATCAAGTTGAACCGTCATATTTCCTTCAAGAATAAGCATTATGGTATAATTAGCTGTTCGATAGGGGTGTTGAAGGGGATGATCCGATAGGTATTGCTTGAAATCAACATACAATCCACTTTCTTGAAAATCATGTTCAAGTAATTGGAGCATGTCTTGAATGGAATAGTTGTGAATTTTATCAGGCATCGTAAAAAAGAATGGAGAAAAGTGTAAAATCGACCTAGTGCGATACGAATATATTACTTTTTTGAAGGATAAAACAGGTGAAATCCTCAATTAAATGACGAAAAACCTCTTTTGTATTGACTAAAAATTAACGAAATAAAACAATGATACTTTTAATTAGACTAATTCTAATATAATTAAACGTGCTTTTATAACGATTCTGTAGTAAAATTTGTAAATAATAGCATATTGTTTTTAATTAGATTTAATATAAATAGATTTGTTGGTAAAATTATAACTACTTATTGATATGAATCATTTATACCCTAAATCAGAGTTTAGACCGTTGTTTAATCCTCATCAATTTTATTTTTATCAACCCAAGGGATGCCCATTAGGTTTTGTTTTAGGAATGAATTAAAGATAGCAAAACGCATCAGCGTTTTCGAATAAAACGAAATAAATCACTACATAATCAAACAACATGTGTATCTATACAGTTAAAAAAACACTGCTCCTACTACTAGGAGGTATGCTAGGGTGCTTTACTACTCATGCACAGCATTTTCGAGCCCATACAGCTCAAACTTTTCCGGGGGTTTTCTATGGAGATGCCACCGTACTTGACGTGAACCAAGATGCTTATCCAGATTTAATATTCTCCGGAACTGGAGAAGGATATGGATCGGGAAATACGTTTGTCTATATAAATGAACAAGATCATTTTACAGCCTTAAGTAATCAATTTTCACAGATCATGTATTCCGCTATAGGAACAGGAGATTTGGATGGGGATGGGAAGATGGATTTTGCTATTACTGGATTTCGAAAAGAAGAAGGATTTCCCAATGAAAAGGTTTTTGAAATTTACTACAACAATGGCGACAATACATTTACTAAAAAGAATATCACTACCATTATTCCAGCGCAATATGGATCGATAAAAATTGCAGATTTAAATGGAGATGGATTGGCCGATTTGTTGGTTAATGGACAAACCGATGCAGGATATAGCTCTAAAGTTTATTTTCAGCAAGCAGATGGGGAGTTTATTGATTCTAATATTGAACTGCTTGGGACTTATTTCAGTGCGACTGAAATCTTCGATGCAAATGGAGATGGATTACCTGATATCTTGATTACAGGTTTTAGCAATAGTTATGTGCCAGCAACTCAGTTGTATCTTAATCAAGGAAATGGGAATTTTAGCCCCCATGATTCAGGATTAGGAGCGGTTTACTTTTCGTCTATCAGCGTGGCTGATTTTGAGGGCGATGGTGATTTGGATGTATTATTAGGTGGAATGAATGGCAGTATGACGCATAGTCTTGTACTGTATTTGAATGATGGACAAGGTAATTTTACAGCTGCACCTTATGCGTTTGAAGGGATTATTATGGGATCCAGTGCACTTGTAGATTATAACAAGGATGGCTTTTTAGATGTATTCTCTTTTGGGAGTACTGCCTCTTCTGGTATCAAGACAAATATATATACCAATCAACAGAATCAATCGTTTGTTTTGGATGTAGAAAATTCTAATGCAATTAGGGGATTGAATACGTCTAGAGCGAAGTGGTTTGACTTTGATCAAGATGGAGATATGGATCTCTTTGTAATCGGGTATACCAGTGATGGAACAGCAATGACTATGTTATACGAAAATACACTTGCTCCTGTAGTTCCTTCGGATTACTGTGATGTTTCTGTATTGTATGGCGTAGAACCTATTACGTTGGTGCAATGGGCTAATCTAAACAATCAAACGGATGTAGACCCCAATACAACGACAGCTCCAGCACGTTATGAAGATTTTACTTCTATGATTGCACAAGTGCAACGCGGTCAGACGTATACATTGACAGTTAAAGGAAATACCAATGGGAATTTTGAAAATGATATTCGCGTGTTTATTGACTGGAATAACGATGGACAATTCGATATGCAAACAGAATTTTACACCGCATCATTATTGCCTTCTACAGGGCAAGATGAGGTTAAAGTAGAAATTGCAATCCGAGTACCTGATACGGCTGTACTGGGAAAAACACGCATGCGTATTATTAAAGACAATTGGAATATTTATGAAGAAGGAGAATTTGATGCGTGTTTAGATGCAGAATATGGACAAGTGGAGGATTATTCTGTTCAAATAGCAGATGGTACAACTAATCCTGGGGATTATTGTGATGTTACTGTATTATATGGTGTGGAGCCTATTACTTTAGTACAATTTGCAAATTTAAATAATCAAACGGATGTAACTCCAAATCCAACGGTAGCTCCGGTAGCTTATGAGGATTTTACGGCGATGGTTGCTCAAGTACAACGTGGCCAAACGTATACGTTGACAGTAAAAGGGAATACCAATGGAAATTTCGAACATGATATTCGCGCTTTTATTGACTGGAATAACGATGGGCAATTTGATGTTCGTACAGAACTATATCGAGGATTACTCTCACCATCTACTGGACAAGATCATGTAAAAGTGGAGTTTGAAATCCGTGTACCTGATGATGCTGTATTAGGAAATACACGTATGCGTATTATCAAAGACAATTGGTATATATACGAAGAAGGTGAATTTGATGCTTGTACTGATGCAGAATATGGTCAAATTGAAGATTATTCCGTTCAGATTACGGCCGGAACAGAACAACCCGGTTGTACCAATCAAGAACCAGGAATGAATCCTGGAGATACAGGTTGTGTGACGTTTCAATATAATGGATCTACTGTAACGTATACAACAGTTCGTGCAGTGGATGGAACTATTTGGTTACAGCAAAATTTAGGTAGTGAACAAGTGGCGACGGCAGCAACAGATGCTTCAGCTTATGGAGATTTATTCCAATGGGGAAGATGGGATGATGGACATCAAAAGCGTACCTCAACTATTGGAACTATTGCGCCTTCACCGAATACTCCGCGTGGATTAGGACAAAATAACAGTACATTTTATTTGACTGATCCATCGTGGTGGCAAGCAGGAACAAGTACTGATACTTGGGGAGCTGCTACGCCTCAAGAGGTAACAGATACTGAAGGATGTGATCCTTGTAAAGCACTAGGAGAAGGATGGACGTTGCCAACTCAAGATCAATGGCAGGCAATCATTACTGCGGAAAGTATTACCAATATCCAAACGGCTTTTGATAGTAATTTGCGTTTAACGGTAGCGGGTGCTAGAGGAGGAAATGGCGTTTATAACGAAGGATTACGAGGATACTACTGGAGTAAAACAGCTTCAACTAATCGAGATTTTGCAAAGCATTTATTCTATAGTAATATCACAATGAACGCAGGGGCAGGTGCTCCTCGTGAACAAGGATCTGCTATTCGTTGTATAAAAATGGCTCCTGTTGTGACACCGGAAGATTACTGTCAACCAGAGATTTCGGATACTGCATATAGTCTACCTATTTATGAATTTACTCTTGGTACAACAACACAAACAAGTGGAAGTAATACAAGAGTTGAACCTTTATATGAAGATTTTACAGCGAATGTAATACCGGTAGCTAAAGGAGAAACGTATCCTATTACAGTGAAGGGAAAAAATGACGGACAGGATATGATGTTGGTGAAAGTTTATATTGATTACAATCGAGATTTTGAATTTTCAGCAGATGAAGCATTTACTATTGGGTTTTTAAATAACCTTGGCGGTGAAAGAGGAGAGGTATCAGGAACCATCCAAATTCCAGCTGATGCGTTAATCGGAGCAACGAGAATGCGCGTTGTGAGTATGTATCACAATCCAGAAACAACTTGGGTACACTTAGAAAATGTACCTTGTCCAACAGGATATTACCTGGGGCAAGTAGAGGATTATACATTGGATATTCAAGGACCACTAGTAGCAATAACAGGGGTAGAAGTGACCACAGCAAATAATGTTCCAGCAACCATTACGACTGAAAATGGAACGCTGCAATTAGTTGCACGTGTATTACCAGCAGAGGCCAATCAAGCGGTAACGTGGTCTATTGTTGAAGGGGAAGCATTTGCTTCTATTGATCAAAATGGACGCGTTTCTGCTTTAGCGAATGGCGTTGTAAAAGTAAGAGCTACTGCAGTTCAAGATACTACAAAGCAAGATGAAATTGAGATTACGATTGATATTGAAGCCTTGCGTTGCCCTCCAATAGTACTAAAAATAGAGGAGATTGGAGAAGAAAAGGCAACTCTTCGAATCCTATCTGATGCTACTGTTTTTGATGTCGAATATGGAGAAGAAGGATTTGTTCAAGGTCAAGGAACAATCATTGAAAATGCTTCAGCTGTACAGCTTATCGAAGGGTTGGCAGCAGAAGTAACTTATGATGTATATGTACGTGTAGCGGATTGTTCTACGTGGCAAAAAATTAGCTTTGAAACAATTAAAGTAAAAGAGCAAACAATTACTGTAGAAAATGTAACGAAAGTATATGGTGATGCTCCTTTCCAAACAGGAGAATCAACGAGCCAATTACCACTTGTTTATACTGTTGCAGATTCAGCTGTTGCGGTAGTAGAAGCGGGAACTATTATAATAAAAGGGGCTGGTGAAACAGAAATTCGCGTGAATCAGGCTGGGAATAATGAATATTTACCAGCAGAAGAAGTGCGTTTTACGTTACACGTAGCCAAAGCACCATTAGTTGTTCAGGCAACGGATAAAACCAAAACATACGATGGAACACCAAATACTACTTGGGACGTTACATACCAAGGTTTTGTATATGGAGAGAATCCAAGTGCGTTAGCGGGAACGTTGCGTTATGATGGAACGGCAATAGAAGCGATCAATGTAGGAACTTATTCGATTGAGGCAAGTGGATATACCTCGACAAATTATGAGATTCAGTACCAAGCAGGAACATTAGTTATTACCAAAGCAACGCTAGAAGGAATTGTATTTGAAAATGGTTCATTCTTGTATGATGCAACACCTAAATCTATTGAGGTTAGAGGTGAGCTACCAGCAGATGTTCGCGTAACATATGAAGGAAATGGACAAGTTGAGGTAGGAAACTACACTGTTACAGCACAACTTCACGGTGGAGCAAATTATGAAGACAAAACTTTAGTAGCCAACCTACAAATTCGCCATGCTTTAGCAGATCTTGTGTTTGAAGATGCAACTTTTGTTTACGATGGAACAGCGAAGCAAATAACGGTGCAAAATGTACCAGAAGGTGTAACGGTAACGTATCAAAACAATGATAAGATTGTTGCTGGAACTTATACTGTTATTGCAGTTGTTCAAGGAGGAAATGAATACGAAAATACCACCCTTCGCGCTACATTAAAAATTACCAAAGCAGCAATTGAAAATATTCAATTTGAAGGTCAGACGTTTACTTATGACGGAACAGCGAAATATATTTTCGTTTCTGGTTCACTACCTCAAGGGGTAACAGTAGAACACAGCAATAATGGAAAAATTGAGGTGGGAAGTTATGAAGTAAAAGCGACAATAAATGGCGGAAATAACTATCAAAGTCGCGAATTGACAGCTACTTTAAAGATAGAAAAAGCAAATCAAGAGATTCGTTTTGATGAGTTAGAAACGCGAATCTTAGCTGAAAGTGAAGATTTCCAACTTCAAGCTACTACGACTTCTAACTTACCTTTACACTATACCTACACCTATACTAGTGGGCAACCTGCTGCTGAGGTGAGTGAAACAGGTTGGGTAACGCTTAAAAAAGTAGGAGAAATTACGATTACAGTTACACAAGCAGGTAATGCAAATTATCACCCTGCATTGGCGGTAAGTCGAGTGTTGCGCATTGTAAATAACGATGCTTCTATTCACGATATCTGGATTGCTGATGAGCAGTATACTAAACCTCAAAATCAGATTTACCATTTGATGAGTTGTGAAGATTTGAGAACAGAGGTTCCTGTAAAAATTGGGGTAGATGAAGGAGCAAAAGTTACGCCGAGTGCAACATTTAGTATTTCAGTACCTAAACCAGGAATTTACAAACAAACGGTTACGGTTGTTTCACAAAATGGAAAAGTGAAAGAAGAGTATGTTATTGTTGTAGAAAAACCATTTGCCTTTGAGCAAATTGCGGTACAAAAATTCAATAATACATTATTGATCAACAAAAATCCACAGACCAATGGAGGTTATCAATTGGTAGGATTCCAATGGTATAAAGACGGAGCTCTAATCTCAGAAGAACAAGTTTATTCTGCGGGTCCTAAATCAATATTAGATCGCAATGCGGTGTATCATGCTATTGTTAAAACAGCAGAAGGAGAAGAAATTCACGTTTGCCCAATGGAAATTACAACCGCAGTAACACCTGTGATTCAATTGTATCCTAATCCAGTAACGCTTGGCCAAAAAACAACCCTAGAGGTACATGTTACAGGTGTACAATTAAGAGGAATTCCTGTTCAAGTATTCAATTTAAACGGGCAATTGGTTCACACGTTCTCAATGGAAGGAGAACAGACAACGATTTATTTACCTCAAAACATACAAGGAGGAATGTATGTAGCCATTTTTGAATTAAATGGAACAAGAGAGTCAATCAAATTTGCAGTAAAAAAATAAGATGAAGACAATAAAAATAATGGGCTGGGTCATAAGTATGGTACTAGGCCTACATACAGCCCAAGTAATGGGACAGGAAGTTGAAGTTTCTGTTTTAGGAGGATTAACAGGAGGAAGAAAACCCAGTATTGGGTTATCCGATGGATCTACCGTTGGTTTTTCAGCTTTGTACATGCAAGAAATACGCCATAATCTGTCTTTAGGCGTTGGATTGGAAGTAGGAGCGTATCAATTAACGAAAGAAGATTCTAATTATAAAGGAACAAGTCCTTCGATTGATGGACAAGGAGCTGCCTTTGAATTTCGCTATACAATAGCGAAATTCAAAGAAGAACTCCGCGGTAATTATTTTGCTATTCCCATTAAAGTGCAATACGTAGGACCCAATTTAGGAAATGAAAAACTACGTCTTTATGCTGCTGGTGGAGTGAAGTATCAAATCTATACCAAAGTAAAATCAACACAAACCTTGGAAGGAGTAAAAACGAGTGGTTACTATGAACAATGGGATGCCGAATTACACAACCCAACCTATGCTGGTTTTGGAAACCTCGGAGATAAAACAGAAGAAAATAAGCTCAAATTAAACAGCGGTTTTTTTGTAATGGGTGAACTAGGTGTGAAATATGATATGGCTAATAACCAAGCGCTTTATCTAGGATTCTATGGAGATTGTGATTTAGGTGCTGCAGGTCAAGCAGACAAATCCGTATTGACATACAAGGAAAAAGAACAACTTAATAGTATCTTACCTGGTGAAAATGAACGATATAAATTGAGAATGTTCACTTTGGGAATTAAGGTAAAATACAGTTTTGGTTTATAAGATTGTTTTTTAATATGGTCTAAATCTTTTGTTGAGTGCTATTTTATCGCAGCTAGCCTCAATTTAAAAGAGTACATTAGCAGAAATGAAAAAAAAAGCTTGAGTATCTACTCAAGCTTTTTTTATGGCTAAAAGCCATCCACTGTTCAACGTCCACCATTTCTTATTTAGCCTTTAAATGAGTAGCCACACCAATTCTATTCCAAGCATTGATAGTGACCATACACATGATCAGTTGAGCAAGATAAGTTGCACCAAATAATTGTTCCGCTTGTTGGTATAATTCATCGCTGATTCCACCTTGGTGAATGAACGTAACGGCTTCTGTTAGCGCTAGAATTACCTGTTCTTCTACAGTAAATAGTTCAGTTTCTCTCCAACCAGCCAATACAAGTAAACGCCTTGCAGATTCTCCATAAGCTAAGGCATCTTTGGTATGTAGGTCCAAACAATACCCACAACCGTTTAATTGAGATGCTCGTATTTTGATGAGTTCTTTGTGTGTAACGGTAAGTTGTGATTCATCGAGGTATTGCTCTAGTTTTAGCATTCCATCATAAGCTTTGGGATCTACGCTGTAAATTGGTTTTCTCTTTGACATATTCTCTTGTTTTTGAATGAACTCAAAAGTAGAATTTCGTCAAGTAAAAAAACTTCAACCCGTTTAAGAAAAACGCTTTTTTTTAATTTCACTTAAATATTCAGGACTAAAGCCCAAGTAAGAAGCTAATAAGTATTGAGGAATGCGCTGTACAAAGGCAGGAAATTGCTTTTCAAAGTGAAAGTACAATTCTTCTCGACTGTATTCATATAAGAATTTTAAGCGATGTTGAGCTGCGCCACAAGCAAGCTGAAATAGCGTTCGGAAGTATTTTTCCATAATGGGATGGGTGTCTACTAAGGCTTTAAAATTAGCATGCGTAATCCAAAGGATATCCGATGGTTCAACCGTTTGGATGTTGAGGTCGCTAATCGTTTGTTTTTCAAAGGCAAGATGATCGGTTAACCACCACTGCTCAATAGCAAAATCTAACGTTTGTTCTGTACCGTTTTCTTTGATATAATAACTTCTTAAACAACCTTGAAGTACAAAGTACATCCTGTCACAAGGCATACCTGCTTCTTGAATATTCGTTTTTTTAGACAACGTCTGGAAGGTGAAAAATGAGCATATAGACGCTATTTCATCAGCCTGAAGTTGGTTGGTGAATCGCTCAATATGTGCAATAAAAAGAGCCTCATTTTTCATATTAGGTTGTTTGGTATCGATTACAAGCAATAGGAATCAAAGATAATTCTACGAATATACTACATGAAAAATATAATTCAGTAATATAAATGAAAGAAGAGAATCAGTAAGTAAAAAGAAATTTTAAATCTCTATTTGTGGTTTTTTATTATTTTATAGTTAAAAATGTGTGTAATGATAGGTGTTTTTGTGTTTTTGATGTGACTTTGTTTGTTTTGTGAGTCTAAAAAATAAAATAATTAGGTGTAGAATTGATCATAAGAACGAAGAAAAAAGAGGAAGTATGAAAGAGAAAGAAGCTAAAAAGGTAAAAATGCAGAAGAAATATTCTCGTACAATATTACGAGTTAAATTGGTACTCTTATTTTGTTGTTTAGTCTTAATGGGAATATTAGTCATGAAAGGGATAGAGCAAAGTTATACGGTTTGGCTAGCCTATAGTATTTTGGTTCTTGTGGTTCATCTGGTACAGAAAGGGGTTCATCGATATTATCAGTCTAGACAAGTAGAGAGAACAGAAGGAACAACTAGCGCTTATTTGAAAAAGGAAAGTGTAAGACTAAAACCAAAAGGAAATATTGTGGCTGTAAAAAGAGCTATAATGACGGTTACTGAGGTAAAAGCATTGCAAAAATTACTTTACACTCATGTAATAGATACAAAACTTTTTTTAGAAGCTAATTTGACCTTGAGTAAGGTGGTGAATCTGCTTAAAGTTGATAAAAATAAATTAAGAGATTATTTCAAACATTCAGCCTCTGTAAATTTTAAACAATATATCAATCGATTGAGGATTGAGTATGCTATTACTATCATTCGAGATAGAGAACGCGATGTCACCGTTGAGGAGTTAAGCTTTCTTTGTGGATTCAACTCCCGTTTATCTTTTTATCGTGCCTTTGTTTATTTTTATGGATTTGCTCCCTCTGCACTTTTAAAGCGTTAAAAAGGATTATTCATTTCTTGAATGAAGAATAAAAACAAGGGGAACTCCTTGTTTTATTTGTTTAAGTGTAAAAGTTAATTCGTGTATCATTCCTTTTTTTGACTATTTATTCCTTTTATTGATACTTTTTTTAACTTTTTTGTGCTTTAAGTTTACGTATTGATTGTGATGTATACGTTTTATTGTCATGCTTTATCCATTCGATACATACAAAATAAACCTTTCTTGAGATGATGTTACGGACTAGAAAATAAAAGTGAATTGAAAAGAATGTAGATAAATACACGATCAATTATCCCTTTATTTTTCAATAGTAAAAGATTCAATACAAGCAAATATCCAATCAGGGTTTCATGAGAAAAATATACCGAAAAGGAATCGCGGTATTCCAACTTCGAGAAGTACGAATGAAACCATCCATATTCAAATTGACCAATTGTTTCAAACGAAACACTTTTTTAAACTTTGTTTATTATGCCATTACAACATTTTTTTCTTATCCTATTAGTACCTATTGTTTTGTATGAAATTATTACAGTCTATCATTGTGTTGTACCTGAAGCAAAACGAGGCGTTTATTATGCGACTACCTGGTTCAGTTTCTTTGTGGTTATTCAACTAATTCTCTTGGTTTATGAAGATGTATTGTTACATCATGTTTTTCATTTTTCAATTTGGATGTTGTTGTTCTTGTTTTATGGTCCTTTTTTAAATCTCATTGTTTCCAATGGGCAAAGGGATCATCAATATAGGAGTAATGCCTATTATTTTAGTGATTTTTATCGCATCGTTTGTGTATTTATTTTTGGATTATTTCTATCCTTAGTTGAGAATAAGTGGAGCTATGTTGATGAGAGTATACTTGGCATTTTTAGTATTGCCTTTTTATATTATGGGATAATATTGCGAAAAAAAATAAAATTGAATAATGAGATTCTACTAGATAAGCCAGAGCAACAAGGAAAATGGAAAAAAATGCTTCCCTTGATTGTAGGAGGAATATTAGTTGTCGTTTTTTATCTTTTATCTAAGGATATTAAGTTATCAGTTTTCTTATTGCTTCTATTTTTTTATGTGTATTTGACTTTTTTGAGAAAAAAAATGGAAAACGAAGCGAGTTTAATAAGCAATCAAGAGGAGGAAATTTCAAATCAAACAGAAGAATGGAAATTGGCGTATAGAAACAAGGTAGAAGATAGACAAAGTAAGGCACAAGAAGGCCATGCGTTAAAATATGGACAAACTAAATTAAATGATATTGTATTGCAACGCTGTAATATAAAGGTAAATCATATTATAATTGAAAATAAATCCTATTTAGATGCTAATTTTAAAATGACAGACTTAGCATCTAGAACGAAAATATCACGGTATTATTTAGCTCAATATTTTAATGTAGTATATCAAATGAATTTTCGGGAATACATAAATAAACTGAGAATAGAGCATGTGGTGCAGTATATCGAAAATCATCAGCAGAAAGAAGAATTAAGTGTACAAGATTTGTTTTTAGAAAGCGCATTTAATTCGAAAACCTCTTTTTTCAAAAGCTTCAAACATGTTTTAGGGTGTACGCCATTTGAGTTTTTGAGAAAGAATCAATAGTACATATATCTTTCGTTTTATTGTGAATAGATACTTAATAGATCCTCTTTAGGATCTATTTTTTTTTTAGAAGAATTGCAATGAAAATATTTTATGTGTTTTGGAATCAATGTTAAAGTGTATTTCATTTTGTTTTTTATATTATTTATGATTCTTTTTTTAACTTTTTTGTTAATTAAGTTTGTGTGTTGAATGTTTTTTAGATTATTGTAACTGCTTTTATGTTGCTACAAATAAAGACCATGTGGGCATTCAATTGATGGTGAGGATGAAAATAAACGTTAAAAAATAAATTATGAAAAAAAAAGTCTTATCAATCGCTGTAATACTCTTGGCCTCTGCTGTTCATGCACAAGTGGGAATTGGAACTATTACACCAAATCAATCAGCAGAATTAACGATTTGGTCTAAAGCAGAGGATAAGGGATTGCTTATTCCTAGTGTTCCATTGACAAGTACGACGGATCAAACGACGATTTCAAATGGAAATGTGGAGAGTTTATTAGTATATGCTACTAAAAAACAAGGAGATATCGAGCCAGGGTTTTACTATTGGAATACAACCAAATGGGAACGTATCGTTCCTGATTCTGAAGTCGCGAATCTAGTTATTAAAAATTTCACAGCAATTATTAGTAATGAAGAAGTGAAAACTGATTTAGAACAACTTTTTCAAACGACAGGGGGGAATGTGTATTACGATGGAACTACGTTTGAGTATATGGATACCAGTGGTGCCAAACAAGAAATTGATTTCGAAGCGTTGATCCAAGAAAAACAAACGGTTACTACGTTAGTTAACAATAATGATGGTACTTACACCTATACGAATGAAGCTGGAGTGGCAGTTGTGATTGATGTCCCTGCCCACGTGATTAACAACTTTGAAGAGATTGTTAATAATGTCGAGGTACAAGAAGTTTTGAATCAATACATTGCAAATAATGGTGGAAATATGTTTTACGATGGTACCACGTTTGAGTATTTGGATGCAAATGGAATTAAACAAGAAGTAGACTTATCGGAGTTGATTCAAGCAAATGGAACAATTAACACAATAGTGAAAGCGAATGAAACTACTACTAAATTAGTTAAAAATAGTAATACTTCTTATACGTATTATAATGAGAGTGAGGTTGATAGCGCAGGTAACCCTATAACGAATACAGGTGTTACAATGGACTTTCCAAAAGGAATATCAGTAGTTGCAGATGAACCTTGGTATAATGTACATAGTCAATCTACTTGGATTTATAGCGAGATGATATACCGAGATAATTCACCGAATGAATTTTATAGCACGAATGGAGAATTTAAAAGAGTTTTTTCAACTAAATTCGATGGTAAGCCCATAAAAAATATCTTTGTGAGTTTTGCACTAGAAGGAGGTATTTCTACTATTCCAGCATATGTTTCGGCAAATCGAGTTTGGGCAATGATCAATGTAGGAATTTATATTAATGGTTTTTTGGTAAAAGAGTTTATAAATAGAAGGTATTATTTCGGTGGATCAGGAATTTATGCTGGAGGGACTAATCAAGATTACCATGAGTATGCTTGGGCAATAACGATACCAAGCTATGTGACTTTGCGGGAAACGGCTAATATATTAGAAATCAAAGTTGCGCCTACAAGAAATAATTTTTACAGAAATAGGTCGTCAGGAGCGATAATACCTGGTTATTTTAACTCGGATACAGATAAAGTATTGGACATGCAACTAACTGGTTTTAACCTCTTATTATTCAAAGAATAACCCCCTTGTAAAATATTGCGTTGAAGTATTTAGGTATGTTGATTGAAGCCCTGCCTATTTTAGGGCTAACAACCATCAGCTAAGTTTTAGCGCATGAAATAATAGTACTTGTAAAACCTCATTTTTACTGATACTAAAACATTAAATAGATCCTCTTTAGGATCTATTTTTTTTATAAGGAAGGCCATGACAAATTGGAGGCATAGAAGAGGAATAAAAACTGCGTTTTAGGTTCCCTTCTGTATAAAAGAGCAAGAAATTGGACTAGTCTTATCGGTTCTTTTGTTTTTCTTCTCCCATTTTAATCGAGAAACAACTAAAAAAGAAGAGTTTGAAACGCAAGTAATCCTCTTTTTAAAGAGAATTAGTCGAAAGGGGTGAAAGTAGTAGACTAGAAATGTTAATAAATATAATGAATGTGTTTCAGTCAGTAGTACAAAAAAATCATCCATCAGAAGTACGAAAAATAGTTGTGTTCTAATGTGGATTGAAATTTAAATGATGCAGAAGTTTTAAAATAAGCAACCCTATGAATTTTGAGATAATCACTTTGTCATTGTTTGGAGATTGGAGTAAAGACAGGCCTTTTTATTCTGTATTCGAATCCATTATTAAAGGCACTGTATGATTTAATGAAAATGTTTTTTATACTTTTTTGAATAAAAGTTAAAGTGCGTTTCATTGTGTTTTTTTTACTTATTTATTGTTTTTATGATACTTTTTTTAACTTTTTTCTGATTTAAGTTTGAATAATGATAATCGGATAAGATTCTTATAAGGATTGTCACCCAAGGTTTAGATAAGATGAACTACTTGTAAAAGAACCTTAATCGATGAAAAGAATCAAGTAATAAAAAGAAAAATAAATTGATAAATATGAAAAGAAAATTACTATCAATCGCCATGTTGCTTTTAGCTTCCACCATTCAGGCGCAGGTAGGTATTGGAACAGTAACCCCAAACAAATCAGCTGAATTGACGCTGTGGTCTAATGATAAGGGATTGCTTATTCCTAATATTCCACTAGAAAGTACCACAGATAGGACAACTATTGCAAATGGAAATGTAGAAAGTTTATTAGTATATGCTACTATAAAACAAGGTGATATTGAGCCCGGTTTTTACTATTGGGATAAAACGAAATGGACGCGTATTGTAGCCGATACTGATATTGCGAAATTGGTAATCAATAATTTTACGGAGATTGTTAATAATGAGAACGTAAGATATGAAATTGAACAGATCTTTAAAACCATTGGAGGTAATGTGTATTATGATGGTACTCAATTTGAGTATATGGATAGTGAAGGGGTAAAACACGTCATTAATTTTGCTGAGCTTGTTCAGGCTAATGAAACCTTAACTATTTTAGGCTATGATGCAGTAGTAGGTATATTAACGTATCAGGATGAAAATGGCGATAGTATAGCGGTTGACATTAAAGGAGCGGTTAAGTCTTTTGAAACAGTAACGAGTGTTACCAGTGATGCGAATGCAGGAACTATTACGTTCAAAGATGAAAGTGGGGTTGAAACTGTTTTGAACATCCGTCAGTTGGTTCAAAACAATGAAACCTTAACCGTTTTAGATTATAATGTAACAACGGGTACCTTAACGTATCAAGATGAAAGAGGAAATACGGTAACAGTTGACATCAAAGGAGCGGTTAAGTCTTTTGAAACAGTAACCAGTATAGCAAGCGATCCTAATGCAGGAACTATTACGTTCAGTGATGAAAAAGGAATAAATGCAGTGTTGGATATTAATCAGCTGATTGCACTTAGTGAAACGTTGACTATTTTATCTTACAACGAAACGACAGGGATTTTGCGCTATCAAGATGAAAAAGGAAATACGACAGATGTTGATATTAAAGGAGCGGTAAGATTTCATGAAACCTTAACTGTTTTGGGCTATAATACTACTACAGGAGCATTAACCTATCAAGATGAAAAAGGAAATACAGTAGTAGTAGATATTAAAGCGGCTATCAAATCTTTCGAAACGGTTACAAGTGTAACGAGTAATGAAACAGCTGGAACTATAACCTATAAAGACGAAAGAGGAAGTGATACTGTTTTAAATATCACCCCTATCGTTAAAGCAACTGAAACATTGACTATTCTAGGCTATGATGCAACAACAGGAACCTTGACTTATCAAGATGAAAAAGGGGATACTTCAACAGTTGATATCAAAGGTGCAGTTCATACGTTTGAGACTGTTACCAGTATAACTAGTAATAATGCAAATGGAACTATTACATTCAAAGACGAAAAAGGCGTTGATACAATAGTGAATATTAATCAGTTGGTAACGTTGACTGAAACGCTGACTGTTTTAACGTATGATCCAACAACTGGAATATTAACGTATATAGATGAGGTTGGGGATATTTCAACAATGGATATCAAAGCTGTTATTAAAACCAATGAAACACTAACTGTTTTAGGCTATGATGCAACAACAGGATCATTAACGTATAAAGATGAAGCCGGAAATACGTCCATTGTTGATATCAAATCAGCTGTTCAAACACATGAAACCTTAACTGTTTTAGGGTATGATACAGCTACAGGAACGTTAACGTATAAGGATGAGAAAGGAAATACAACAACAGTCGATGTCAAAGCAGCTGTTCAAGCCTATGAAACATTAACGGTTTTAGCTTATAATGAAACTACAGGGATGTTGACGTATAAGGATGAAAAGGGGATTACGGCAACGGTAGATTTAAAATCGGCGATTAAAGCACATGAAACGGTTACCAAATTGGTCGATAATAACAACGGAACCTTGACCTATTATAATGAAAGTGAGATAGATGTTACAGGTACGCCTATTGCCAATACAGGACTTACATTTAGAATACCTAAAACAGAATCATACGAGTTAACGAATGTTTTAACCCCTGGAAATGCGCAAAGTTTTCCAAGCGAATGGGATTATGAGACCATGGTTAATGACTATAATGGAACAGATTTTTATGCCTTGACGCAAGCAACTCCGCTTACTATTTTTACTAGTTATTTCGATACCAATTCGAATCCAGGCGATACAAAATTTATGAATTTTGACTTCTTTGTGGAATGTACTGCCTTAACGATTGGCAACACAAATCCCAATAAACAAGTTTTAACAGAACTAGAGGTCCAGGTTTTAATTAATGATGTTTTAGTGAAAAGGTTTTTTCCTTTGAGATACACGTTTGGAAAAGAGGAAGGATATGAGCAAAATCATATTAGACATTATGGAGGAATACTATCATATTCAGATAGTTTAAATCTTATTCCAACGAATAATAAATTAGAAATTAGAATTTGTCCTACACGAACTAGTTTTTACAATAATGAAGGAACGCGAACTGGTTCTTTCTTGAGGGGGTCTAAGACGTTATCTATAAAGGTTTTAGATCCTATATTTCACATTTTTGAAAAACAATAACGCTATGAAAAAGTACGTTCAAGTATTTGTGTGTTTTTTGGTCGGAGTCATGCCCATTTTTGGGCAGGCTCCATTCCAAAAAGCAATGGTTAATCAAGGTACGCTAACAATTACTCCTGAAGCGGTAGTTAGTACGAGCTATGATTTTGACAACACAGCAAGTGGAGTCATAAAGAATGATGGAACGACCTATTATTACGGTAATTTCAACAATGATAATCTATATTATTACAACGATCAGCTTCCAACAGCACAAGCAATTTTCACTCCTTTAGAAGGTACTCAAGGAGCTCAACAAATCACGGGGGATAAACCTTCAGATTTTTATGATGTTGTTTTTGATAATCCTACACCAATTATGGGATTTGATGTGAAGACGGAGATGAATGTTAAGGGAAGTGCTGATTTTCGAGAGGGAATCGTACAGGTAGATTCATTGGCAGGGATGTTGACCTTCCACCCAGGTGCTAAGGCTATGAACCCTTCTGATCAAAGCCATGTTGAAGGCTATGTTGAGAAAATAGGTAAAGAAAATTTTGCGTTTCCTATTGGAGATAAAGGGGTGTACCGCCATGCTAGGATAGCTGCCATTCCAAGTGAGAAACAAGCCTACCAAAGTAAGTACATCTTAAATGATCATGAATTTTTTCGCCAACACAATAAAATGGATCGACCAATAGTGGCGCTCAACACAAAAGAATATTGGAAATTAGAGAAGCCCAATACTGCCCAAGGCGAGATTTTATTGACGTTGAGTTGGGATACTCGTACGACCATTCCTGAAGTTTTAACAGGAGATATAAACAACTTACACATTGTTCGTTGGGATGATGCAAGAGGTATGTGGGTTGATCAAGGTGGAGTTACTTCTGTCGATTTGAAAGAGGTCACTACAGCTGTATCAGGTTCGGGGTATTTTACCTTGGCTACGGTTTTACCTTTTTCTACGGAGGATAATGAAATTATTATTTACAATCTTGTTTCACCTAATGGGGATGAAAAGAATGATTATTTCTATATAGAAAACATTCAGATGTACCCGAATAATCAGGTGGAGATTTACAATCGTTGGGGGGTTAAAGTATACGAGACTACAAATTATGATTCTGCGGATAATGTATTTCGTGGTTATTCAGAAGGACGTGTGACAATCAATAAAGATAAAGCTCTGCCAACGGGTACCTATTTCTATATTGTTACCTATGAAATTAAGGATCAAAGTGGTTCTAACGTTGTTAAGAAATCAGGATATCTGCATTTAGAAACAGAATAAAAATAGAAGAGCAGTGGAAAAGAAGACAATATATTATGGACTAAGTTTAGTAGTACTAAGCTTTTTGTCCCCCTTGGTGCATGCCCAACAAGATCCTCAGTACACCCATTATATGTACAATCACTCAAACATTAATCCGGCTTATGCGGGAAGCACAGAGGGATTACAACTTTTTGGGTTGTATCGTACGCAATGGGTTGGCCTTGATGGCGCACCAAAAACGGCTACTCTTTCAGCTACTACGCCTTTGGGGACTAGTGGCTTGGGGTTAGGTGTAAATTTTACCAATGATCGAATTGGTGTGATGAATGAAAATACACTATCGATTGATTTATCGTATGCAATTAATTTGAATTACAATTATAAATTAGCTTTTGGGTTAAAAGGAAGCGGTAGTTTATTAGATGTCACTTATAGTGATTTGAAAATTTATGATGGAACAGATCCCGTAGCAGCAACCGATATTAGCAATTCATTTACCCCTAATTTGGGAGCGGGATTGTTCTTGTATTCAGATAAATCCTATGTAGGGGTTTCAGCACCTAATTTGTTTACGCAAGCTCGTTATGATGATAATCAGTTGAATACACTGAATCAAAAGTTACACTTGTATGTTACAGGAGGATATGTATTTGATTTGAATACGAATTTACAGTTTAAACCAGCGGCTATGATTAAGATGGAAGAAGGCTCGCCGCTTCAGGTAGATGTTAGTGCGAATTTTATGTTTATGGAGAAGTTTACCTTAGGAGCGGCTTACCGCTGGGATGCCTCAGTGAGTGGATTGGTAGGATTTCAAGTTTCCAAGAACTTGATGCTTGGTTATAGTTATGATGCAGATACATCGAGGTTGGCGCATTATAATTCGGGATCGCATGAGGTTTTTCTTCGCTTTAATTTGTTTAACAGCCATAAGCGCATTGCTGCGCCGAGGTTCTTTTAAAAGATGAAAATGATGGTAAGAGAACTACATATAGGATTACTGAGCTTATTTATCAGCATGGGAACCGTCGGTTATAGTCAAGTAAAGAAAGAAAAATTGGCTAATGAAAGGTATGATGATATGGCATATGCCAATGCAATTGAACTATACGAGAATATGGCTAAGAAAGGATATGTCAATACTTCGATCTTACAGAAATTAGGAGACTCGTATTACTTTAATGGCAAACTTGCTCAAGCCAATCAATGGTATACCGAATTATTTGAAGGAGAATATAAAGGCAAGGATTTGAAAGCATTGCCTTCTGAATATTATTATCGCTATGCTCAAACGCTAAAAAGCATTGAGGACTATAAGAAGTCTTTGGAATTTATGAATGCATTTGCGGCTATGGAACAGAGTGACTCCCGTACAGTGTTGTATAACAAGAATCGAGATTACCTGTCTCATATTGAAAATCATTCCGATTTGTTTGAGATGAAGCCATTGAGTATTAATACGGAATATTCAGATTATGGAGGTAGTATGTTGGGAGATAATCTAGTATTTACTTCCGCACGTGCTACACCTAAGGTGAAGGATAGTCAATTACATCCCTGGACCAATGAGAGCTATACGAGTTTGTATCAAGTTAAAGTAAGCCCAGAGGGCTTGGGAGTACCAGAACGATTTTCTACGACTTTGGATTCTCAAGTAAATGATGCAACTGCTGTTTTTACTGCTGATGGAAAGACGATGTACTTTACACGTAACAATTCCAAGCACAATGGAAAGAGCAAACAAAATAAAGAACAAACCTCGATGTTGAAGATCTATAAGGCAGTAAAGCAAGGGGATGGGCAGTGGGGACAGGTAGAAGCATTGCCGATAAATTCGGACAATTACAATACCGCTCATCCCGCTTTATCTCCTGATGGGAAGTGGTTGTATTTTGCCTCTGATCGCCCAGAAAGCATAGGAGAGTCTGATTTATATCGCGTGGCGTTGTATTCCAATGGAAGTTATGGACCCGTGGAAAGTTTAGGAATGGGAATCAATACGGCAGGACGTGAGAGTTTCCCTTTTATTTCCTCAGATTCTCAGCTGTATTTTTCATCTAATGGTCATCCTGGATTAGGGGGATTGGATGTTTTTGTAGCTAAACTTTATCCTGACGGAACTCTTGGACCCGTAGTGAATATGGGGAAACCTATTAATAGCTCGATGGATGATTTTGGTTTTTACTTTGATCCCAAAGAAAAGAAGGGATTTGTGAGCTCAAACCGCGCTGGAGGACATGGATCGGATGATATCTACTTAGTTGCAGAAAAACCGTGTACGCAAATCATTGAAGGAAAAGTATACGATAAACGCACCCAAGGAGTGTTGTCAAATGCTAAAGTGATTATCTCTGATGCGCAATACCAATATGTCGATACTTTACGTACCAACAATCGCGGTTACTACAACAGTGAATTGTTGAACTGTGGAACTAAATATCGCATTAAGGTTGAATATCCTTCTTATAATACAGTTGAAGTAGTCTTTAATGCGGATCAGAAGCCAGGTATTAAGACAATGGATATTGGTTTAGAAGAAGTCATTATTCCAATTGAAGTAGATGACGATTTGTTTAAAACATTAGATCTAGAGCCAATTTACTTTGATTTTGACAGTGCAGTGATTCGTTATGATGCTTCGATTGAGCTGATGAAAATAGTGGAGTTGATGATGAAATATCCGAAGCTAAAGATTGATGTTCGTTCTCATAGTGACAGTAAAGGAAATGACGCCTATAACTTGAAATTATCTGATCGACGTGCAAAATCTACGATTGACTGGATGGTGAAGCAAGGCATAGCTGCTAATCGTTTAAGCGGTAGAGGCTATGGAGAAACGCGTTTGTTGAACAAATGCAGTAATGGAGTTCCTTGTAGTGAATTAGAACACCAAGAAAATAGACGAAGCGAATTTATCGTCATAGAAAAGTAAGTGGTAAATAATGCAAGCTACTTTTAGGTCATCGCGCTGTGAGATGTAAAATAAACAGCTGGAGTACAGAAAGCTCCACTATTTGGAGCTTTCTACTTTTTGTAAGAAAATAAAAATATTCAAAGCCAAGAAAAACAAGAGTAGTAACAAAGAAAATAGCATGATTTTCAGATTGGCAAGAATTAAATTTAAATCAACAAAAAATAGTTGGTTAATCTATTTATCGTTCTTTGAATGACTGTATAGCGTTGAAATTAATAATTGATTTGTATAGATAAAAGGTGCTATGAGCTGTTGGTAACAGTATAGTAAATGAATAAAAATGAACAGTAGTGTGGTGTTTAAATGGTAAAAATATTTTATTTTTTTAAGTACTCGTATTACTTTGAGGATGTAGGTGTTTGATAATTGACAAAGAATAAGAAGGTAAATTGTAGGTGAATTTTAAATAATTGTTCTACTTTTTTTAAAAATAACTTGTTTGTTTTGAATGAATGGAGGGAGTCGGTAAACAAAACACTACTGTAATTTTAAGCGAATTGATCAATTGGTTTGACTGTTTACTAATTTGCTAGTATCACCTTTTTTTATTTACACTTTAGTGTTGAAATTTTTTGCTGTTTTTTGAATTTTGTTCAGTGAAAAAGGAAAAAGTATAACCTATTTACAAGATTATTTCTAGTTGTTTAGCGGATTGTTCTCCTGTTTTCGAAGTGAAAAACTGAAGGACTAACGATGTAGTGATAGGATATCAATACATTGAAAAATCAGCAGCTTGTCATTGTTTATGTTGTTATAATCAGGAGAATTGCTGAATAAAACTAGGAATGAATAAAAAAGTTAATCTGTTGTTTCCAAGAAGTATTGCCCATTTATGGGCAAACTTCTTTTTTATTTAAAATAAGAAATCAACAGATGAATAGGGAAATATGATTTCAAAGACGCAGTTGAATGATTGTACAAGTAAAGGAGGAGCCAGAGAACGTATTGGTTTATAAAGCTTGTTTGTCAAAAATATCAGCTGTGACACCTATTGTGTATAAAAATCAGTTAATATAAAACCCGTGAAAAAACAAGTAATAAAAACAAGCATAAGTCTTTTGACTTTAAGTGTTTGTTCGTCGCTACATGCCCAACAAAATCCTGTATATACACAATATATGTACAATCCAACCATCATAAACCCAGCGTATGCTGCGAGTAAAGAATCCATGAGTTTTTTCGGTTTATATCGAAATCAATGGGTAGGAATTGATGGTGCACCTAAAACGGCAAATGTTGGTTTTACTACACCATTAAATAATCCAAAATTAGGATTAGGTGTCAATTTTGTCAACGATCACATTGGAGCATTAGACGAGAATAGTATTTCTTTTGATTTGGCGTATACTCTTGATGTCGATGCACAGTATAAATTAGCCTTGGGATTAAAAGGAACAGCGAATCTATTGAGTATGTCGTACTCTAAATTGAATATTTACGATCAAACAATGCCATTTGCTTATGAAGATGTGAAAAATAAGTTTAGCCCCAATATCGGAGCCGGAGCTTATTTGTATTCTGATGAAGCCTATTTAGGTTTGTCTGTACCAAAAATATTTAAAGTAGACTATTATGATGATATAAAAAGAAGAACAATGCGTCAACAACCTCTATTTTATCTGATGGGAGGATATGTTTTTGATTTAGGTTCTGATTGGTTGCTTAAGCCTGCTTTTTTATCTAAAATAGGAAGTGGTAAACCTTCAGTAGATCTCACTGCAAATTTTTTATTTCAAGAGAAATTTACAATTGGAACGGCCTATCGTTGGAATGCTGGTATCAGTGCTTTGACTGGTTTTCAAATTGATGAAAATTGGTTTCTGGGTTATGCGTATGATTTTGATACCACAAAACTAAATCAATATAATGCAGGGACGCATGAAATTTTTATGCGTTTCGATTGGATGGGAAGTTTTAAATCGAAAAGAAAAAATAGATTCTTTTAAGGTAGAAATTTACAATAGTAGGAAGTAGATAAAGAAGGGGGAGTAAACAGATAAAAGAAGAAGGTAAACGGAATCATTTTCATGAAGTGAAAAAAGCTATACGGTTTAGAAGATAATAAAAAAGATATGCTTGATTGGCTTTAGTATTTACGCATAAACGTAAGATTAAATAACAAAACAAAAAGCATACGAAATAACGCTAAGCAAGTGTTTAAAATCACAATGGAAAGTTAGGTTCTGTTTTGAACGAAATACAAGAATAATGTTGCGTGTATACCATACACGGTATACAGAAGTATTTTAAAAATATCAGTAATGCATCTTGTGTTTGCCTACCACCTTTAAATCTACAGTATACTATGAAGGAAGAAATTATACAAAAAAGAGAAGGAATTATCTCTTCGACTGAAGTCTTAACTAGATTAAAAATTTTATTAGGGGTGCGATCAGCTAAAGAATTAGCTCACATCTTTAATTTGAAACCCAATACAATTTCTTCTTGGAAAAAGAGAAATACGTTATGTTATGCCAAGGTAATTGAAATCTGTAATAAACATGAAATTGATCTCAATGAATTGTTTTATACGGCGTATCAAAATATTGCCATCAATAAAAGTTATGCGCAAGTGCCCATTATTTACCTGGATGATTATCTAGAGTATTATTTGAATTCACACGTGAAACAAAAGAAAATGAAGCACATATACTTACCTAAAAATGTCAATTTTGATATTGTGATTCAGATGTATATCAATTCGGTAGAACGTATGCAAGCAGAATTAATGTATGTGTTTTGTAAGAAGGTAGACGTATCTAGTCTAGTAGTAGGTGAAGACTATATCCTTTTAGTTAAAAATAAAGGTTTTCAGAAATATAGTGTTATTGCTTATGATATTGAGGGACAAAGGCTACAATTATGCCGAGATATGAATGAAAAAATGTGGTTAAACACAAAAGAAATAACTGAATGTTTTCAATGCATGAATAGCATGCCTTGTTAAAGTAAAAAGAAGAACATTGTTCTTCTTTTTTTTTGCTTATACACCAAATCATATAATTGTATTCTAAAATAAAAGAAGAAAAAGATGGGGATAGTGTATTGATTAAAAGAGAGAGAAGCTAAAGTATAGATACCTACGGTCCTTTTTACTTCTTTTCTTGTTGTTATAAAGCGATAGTTTCACCTTAAGTCTATTGATGTTGTGGCTATGGTAAAGGTTTGTTTCATAAAAAAAGAAAAATAGGTTACAAGTCCATTTTTTTACGATTTCATTGTCCATTTTTTTAAAAAAAATGCATTTCTCTTGCTTGATTATAGCGATTTAAAGTGAAAAAAATAGAAGGACTATAAGTTTCTATTTTGTTGTAAATGAATGGTTTATTTGGTTTTTTGTTGTGGAATAATGATGTTTTTACAAAAAGCAAAAAGATATATTCAAATTTACTTTGATGTTTTTACACTTTTGTTAATTTTTTTTGAATAGTGGTGATTTCTTTGCCTCAGAAAATGAATAGAACAAAAACAGAAATTTTAATATATGAAGAGAATTATCTTTTTCGCCTTTTTATTAGGCACCAGTTTTGCAACAAAAGCACAGGTAGGTATTGGTACACCAACACCAGCAAATTCAACAATGTTAGATGTAGAAGCAGCGGATAAAGGGATTTTAATCCCAAGAGTTAAGTTAACTGCTGTAGAAGAGTTTTCTCCTATTGAGGGAACTAAAATAGAAAGTTTACTGGTATACAATGTTGGGGCGAATTTACCTACAGGATTTTATTTCTGGAAAGGAGAAAAATGGAATCAAATTATTGATCAAGAGAACTTAGAAATTTCGATTAATACCATTATTAATGGGAATGGGAGTGATTTAGGTGAAATTAAAAGAGTAGTAGATGTTTTAGTTCCAACGAATCCAAAAAGTAGTGATAAAGACTTGAGTCAAGCTGCCCTTGTTATTGATCCTACAGACAGTAAAATCTACAGTATTAGCTATGATGCAACGACGGATGGCTATATACGTACTGAAGTGCAATTACAAGCAAGTGTTCAAGAATTTGAAACACGTACGTTTTTCAAAAAAGCAGAAGTTACAGCGGATGGTCAAACACCAACTTTTGTTGAAACAAATGAGCTTCCTGATTTTTCTACGGCAAAAAAAGGAGAAGTATTCTATCAGTATTTAGGAGAGGATAATCGAATTGATTATTTAAACCTTACAGCGGATGTAACGAACATCATTGAAAACAATGAGAATATCAAAAATGAAATCACTAACATTTTAAATAAAGGTGGAAATGTTTATTTCACGAAGGAAGCTATTGGAAATGTTCCAGCAAATAGTGTGTACTATGTGGATCCTGAAACAGATGAGAAAGTAGTGATTGATTTAACAGAAACTGTAATTAACTCAATTATTGAAAATACTCAAATTATTAAGGAAGAAGTAGGAAACAAAATTGTAACGGGTAAAGTAATTAAGACAGGAAATACGGTAGATGAGAAAGCTGTATTTATCTATAAAACGACAAGTACTATTACAGGTGCAAAAACAAATGGTGTAGCTTTTGGCACAAATTTACCTGAAGGTGTAACCACTCTAGATCGTATTTTAAACATTCAAGTATTTAAAGGAACAACCTTGATTACAAGTGCTGTGACAGATGTCGTGATCCAATCGGCTAATCGAAAAGTAGAGTTCAATTTAGGAAATGGAAAAATGTATACGCCGGTAACTGATGGCGAATATGAAGTAATCTTAGAATTTACTGCTAATTAGTTATTTATCTTATTCAGGTGGGGCAAACTCACCTGAATAATTTATCATACTTAAAATTCAATAGGTTACTGTTAATAAAAAGGCGAAAGTGTAATGATATAGAACTATGATGAACAGCAATTTTTTACAAGCCCCTCGGACAATTCATTCTTCAAAAGAAATCTTAACCAAGTTAAAAGTAGTGTTAGGAGTGAAATCAGCCAAAGAGTTAGCGGCTATTTTCAACGTAAAACCCAATACAATTTCTTCTTGGAAAAAAAGGAATACGTTGTGTTATACCAAATTAATCCACGTATGTAATCAATATGATATAGATTTAAATGAATTATTTCTAGCGAATTATCCCAATAAAACCATAGAAAAAAGCTATATCAAGCTACCAATTATTTATATCGATGATTATTTGGAATACTATTTGAGTATAGAGGGGAAACAACAAAAACTCAAACAAATTTACTACCCTAAACAGGTCTGTTTTGATATTATTATTCAGCTGTATGCGACAATACAAGAATATAAAGAATCACACTTAGTTTATGCATTTTGTAAAAAAGTTGATTTTACTGCTATTGAAATAGCGAAAACTTATGTGCTTTTGTTAGCAGGTAAAGGTTTCCAATGCTATAAAATAGTAGAAGTAAATCAGCGTGAAAAAGTACTTTACTTACAAAAAGAGACAGAAGAAGTTACAGTGATAAAGGAACAAGAAATCCTTGAAATTTTTCAATGGATGAAGTATTTGCCTTGTTAATCTGGTAGTGGTATAGAAAGAGGATAGAAGTGTTTTTGCTAGAGTTAATGCTAGTTTCATTAAGTAAAACGTTATAAAATAAGAACAGTAAAAACTATGGAATTATTAAAGTACATTTTAATTTCCATTCCTATGATTTCATCTATGACATGTGGAATTATTCTAATGGTTGTTTTTTACAAAAACCTTTCTGTTACAGAAATACCAATTTTAAAGACATTAGGCGGATATTACTTGGCGCTAATTGCACTGTGGATTACCGATAATCTTACGCAAAAGTTATTGGGTAGTCGCATTTTTTTGCTGCCCGTATTATCGTTGTTAATCACCTTGTCTCAAGTGTGCTTTTATCATTTTATCTGTTATATCATTCCCGTAAAAAAGAAGTTTAATTATTTGCAGTACCAAATGATTTTTGTCGTATTTGTTTTGTCATACGCTTTTATTTACGCCCTATTTCAAGCCAAAGGATATCAGGAGTTGGACGTTCAAACGTTTTGTATTCAATATTTAAGTATTTATATAACCTTAAATACAGGAGTTTACACGCTATTGTGCTGGAGGAGAGTATACCGATACCATCAAGCAAAAAATAAACGAAAAATTCAAATCAAAAGATTGAATTGGATTCATTTGATTTTGGTATTGAAATCCATATTCACACTGCTATTTAGTTTGAAAAGCTATAGTGTTATCGTACAAGCAATAACCGTTTTTGTTCTTTCTTTTCAACATATCATATTGACATTTAATATGTTGTTAGAAAAGAATCGAGTGAAAATTCCAATTGCATATAAAACCAATGTCTTACTATCTTCTGGACAAATTGTAGCTGTAGATCAAATGGGAACTCTAGCGAATGATGTATTGGAAGCAACCTTTATCAATTCAAATACACGAACAGAAAACCTATTAACCCAAAGCGATATTGTAAATTATTTTACCAAGGATAAACCTTATATCAAGAAAGATTTTCGCCTAGATACGCTAGTTAGTCATTTTGGAGTAAACAGAACCTATGTTTCTAAGTTTATCAATGTAACCTACAATTGCAATGTCAGTCAGTTTATTAATTGTTGGCGATTGAAAGAAGTAGAACACCTACAAGCAACAAGCAAAGAAAATAATATGGAAGAGTTAGTCGTTCAGGCCGGATTCTCAGATTATCGACATTATTTACGAGCTGTACATAGTGCAGAAAAACGCCAACAGCATTAATTTACTTAGTATGGATTACGAATATCTTTTTTTAGGAGTTTCTTTCTCGTCTTCAATATTTTCAGCTCTTTTTTGCTTTGCGCTATTGGCACTTAAATTGGTGGAAAATACAACAGAACCCTTAGTGAAAAAAACAACGATTGTTTTGTTGTTATTCTATATTATCTGTATCTTTTTTTACAGCACCACTTTTTTTGAGGTATTTCATTTTTTTGACCTACCCTGTTTTAAAGGAGTTAATTTCTTAACTGCTTTGCTAATGCCTACGTTGTTTTATCATCTGATTTTTATCTTAACAAGATTGAAAAAAGAAGAACATTTTAAGTATATCCATTATGCAATAAGTCTATCCTTGAGCGTTGCTTTTTATTTTTACCATGCAACGGGATTTGAATTGCGTATGGAGAACCTTTACTTAAATAAACGTGTTTTTTCCTTTTTATTGCTAAATGAGGATAGCATTACAGCGACTGTTTTTAATTTAATTTACTTGTTATTATCCTTATATCGCTTATTGAAATACCGAAAGAATATTGCCGATTATTCTTCTGATGAAGAACGGGATTCTCTTTTTTGGCTTTATCCTATTTTTATTATTGGATTTCTGCTATTTCCAGGCTCGATTGTACTATATCTATTTCCTCAAATTCAAAGTAATCTCATCGTTGGACAGCTAATTCCCAATTTTTTATTTATGTTTTTTAATATTAGTCTCTGCTATAATTTGTTCTGTGAAAACTTTGTTCAGATAACAGAAGATATTCTGGAAGAGGAGGAGAAAGTAAATCACGATGAATGCAAAAAAATCAAAGAATTAGCCATCGACAAACAAAAATTTGAAAAGTATATACAAGAGACTAAACCATTTTTAAACCCACAACTTAAAATTACAGATCTATTAAGTGATTTAATGACAAATAGGAGCTATTTATCTCAGTTTATCAATGCAACGTACAAGAAGAATTTTTCTCAATACATCAACCAGTGTAGATATAATGAATACCTCAGATTAAAAGCAATGCCAAATCCAGAACCGCATACAGAAGCAGATCTTATACTCATAAGTGGCTTTAGAAGTTACGAAAGCTTCAAAAGAACGGAAGATGCAGTTTGTAGAACAAAGCATAAATAATCAAGTTTTAGTACGTGATAAAAACGAATAGAAAGCCGAAAAAGGCTTTGAATCAATTGAAATACAAGTGATCATTTTCTTAGCCTTTTTGTTTGTTGTCAATCAAAAAAAGTAAGAGCAATTTATAAAACCATGATGAAAAAAAATCGTTTACCTCGTTTGATACTTCTTAGTGTATTACTCAGTACAAGCGTAGGAAAGTCCCAAAATAATGTTTTTTATAATAATGGAATATTACAAGTGAAGAGTAAAACTATTATGAGTTCGTATGCTGACTTCACCAATCAAAGACAAGGACAACTCGTTAATGATGGAGTAACCTATTATTTTGGTAATTTTACTAATGACGGGAGTTTTACCTACACCAAAAAATTAGATACGGGTGAAGTACAATTCGTGAGTAAAAAACAACAAAATACCATTATTGCTGGTAATAAGGCCGTAGACCTTCATAAGGTTACCTTTGACATGCAGCAACATAAAAACTACTTTGATCTGAAGGCAAACCTAGATATTTGGGGAGAAGTGGATTTTAAAGATGGAATAATTAAGGTAGATTCTTTAGTTAATTCAACAACGAAACAACCTGCAGGATTAGTTAGTTTTATGCCAAAATCAAAACATAAAAACAGCAATACTACGAGTTTTGTGGATGGGATGGTAGAAAAAGTTGGAGCAGATCCCTTTATTTTCCCTATTGGCAATAAGGAACACTATCGACCAGCGAGTATAAGTGCACCTAAAAATAACAAAGATGTTGTACTATCTAACTATATATATCAAGATTCATCATTCTTTGAAGCACATCAAGCACACGTGCCAGAAATTAAACAAGTGAATACACAAGAGTATTGGAAGCTTGAAAAAGCTAAAAATAGTCAAACTAGTTTCATGTTGACCCTGAGTTGGGATGAGAACACAACGTTGCCAGAGGTGCTAGAAAATCCAGAACAAGACTTACATATTGTACATTGGAATTCAGCTCAAAAGCAATGGGAAGATTTAGGGGGTATTGTGGATATGGCAAACAAAACAATCACAACTCCTGCAAACATCTCGAATTTTGGCTATTTTACTTTGGCGAGTGTGCAAGAAAATCAGCCAGGAGATGATGATGTGATTATGTACAATTATGTCAACGCAAATGGAGGAGATCTGAATGATTATTTTATCATTAAAAATATCAATCTATACCCTCAGAATTCGGTTCAAATATTCAATCGATGGGGAGCAAAGGTATATGAAACGAAGAATTATGATAGCCAGGACAATGTGTTTAGAGGTCGTCAAACACGAGGAGGAAAATTACCTGCAGGAACGTATTACTATTTAATAACCTATAAAAAAGAAACGAAGAATACGAGTTATACCGTTAAAAAAACAGGATATCTTCACCTAGACAGTAAGTAAAAGAAGCTATATAGGTGGATTAAAAATAAAAATTGCTAGGGCGTCCTTTAGGGGCGCCTTTTTTTAATAATAAAACTGGTAGGACTAAACTGTATCTAGTGGCTGGACAGAGAAAAATTCGCATTGCATCTTGTCAACGCGTAAAAGAGATGGTTTCTCTCCAGAAAAACAAAGGACCAATGACTGCTTTCATAGACTTTCTTTATGCTTAAATAAGTTATTTCTTTATAAAAGTACTTTGAAAAGCACGGAAAAAGGGTATTTTTGTTTCTACAATTATTAAAAAGAGTATTATGTCAACGATAGAAAGAACAAAGTGTTTAATTATTGGATCAGGACCTGCAGGATATACCGCTGCAATTTATGCCGCAAGAGCTAATATGGCACCTATTTTATACCAAGGATTACAACCAGGAGGGCAATTAACAACAACGAATGATGTGGAGAATTTCCCTGGATATCCAGAAGGTGTAACAGGACCTGAAATGATGCTACAATTAGAAGCTCAAGCTAAACGCTTTGGAACAGATGTGAGAGATGGATGGGTAACAAAGGTTGATTTAAGCGGTGCTGTTAAAAAAGTTTGGGTAAATGAAACAACAGAAGTACACGCAGATACTGTAATTATTTCTACTGGAGCAACTGCAAAATACTTAGGATTGCCATCTGAACAACACTACCTAAACCTAGGTGGGGGAGTTTCTGCTTGTGCAGTTTGTGATGGTTTCTTCTACAGAAACCAAGAGGTTGTAATCGTAGGAGCAGGTGACTCTGCTTGTGAAGAAGCACATTACTTATCGAAACTTTGTAAGAAAGTAACGATGTTGGTACGCAGTGATAACTTTAGAGCATCTAAAATTATGGAAGATCGCGTACGCAACACAGAAAATATCGAAATCTTAATGAATACAAGTACAGTTGAGGTATTAGGAGATGGGAATGTAGTAACGGGAATCAAAGTGAAAAACAATGAAACTGGAGTAGAATCAGACATCCCAGCTACTGGATTCTTCGTTGCAATTGGACATAAACCCAATACAGATATCTTCAAAGGTCAATTGACAATGGATGAAACAGGGTATTTAATTACAACAGGTAAAACGAGTGCAACTAATATTGAAGGAGTTTTTGCTTGTGGAGATGTACAAGATAAAGACTACAGACAAGCAATTACAGCTGCAGGATCTGGATGTATTGCTGCTTTAGATGCTGAACGTTATTTAGCTTCTCAAGAATAAGAATAAATACAAGAGGAAATATACCAAAAGCGTTTTTCTTCTACTATATAAGTTATATAATAAATTAGGGATAAGGCTGTTGCGTCTTATCCCTTTTTTTATGTTATTATTTTTATGCCTTTATTAGAATTTTATAGAGTCCATCCTAAGATATTTTTATCTTTGTACTTTAAAATCTCGACATGCTTTTATTAAAAAATATTTCGTTTAGTTATACCGCCAATTATACCGTTATAGACGCCATTGATTTAGTTATTGAAAAAGGAAAACACGTAGCCTTGCTAGGTGAAAGTGGATGTGGAAAAAGTACATTGTTAAAACTAATCTACGGATTACACGATTTAGATCAAGGGGAAATATTCTGGAAAGATAACCAAGTATTAGGACCAGCCTATAATCTTGTACCAGGTATGGACAATATGCGCTACCTAGCTCAAGATTTTGACCTAATGCCACACACTAGTGTAGCAGAGAATATTGGAAAGTATCTTTCGAATTTTAACTTAGAAAAAAAGAAAGCAAAAATTGCTGAATTATTAGAGTTAATCGAAATGACAGCATTTGCCGATGTAAAAGTGAAACTTTTAAGTGGTGGTCAACAACAACGTGTGGCAATTGCTAGAGCCCTTGCAGTAGCTCCTGAAGTATTGCTGTTAGATGAACCTTTTAGCCATATTGATTACGCGAGAAGAAGTGTGTTACGTCGTAAGATTTTTGCATATTTAAAAGAAAATAATATCACCTGTATTGTAGCTACACATGATAGTATGGATGTGTTGAGTTTTGCAGATGAAACTATTGTGCTCAAAGAAGGTCGAGTAGTGGATTATGGCGATACCCAAGATTTATATGAATACCCTTCAGATAAATATGTAGCAACCCTATTTGGCGAAGTTAATGAATTGTATATTTCTGATTTTACGCCAGATACCTTAGAAGATGAAGTATTGCTCATCTATCCACATCAATTGATGATCTCTAAACAGAAAGGAGTACTAGAAGTTGAAGTACAACAAGCCTATTTTAATGGAGACGGTTACTTAGTATGCGCAAACTTTAAAAATAATAGAACGTTGTATTTTAATCACCCTGTTGATGTACAAGCAGGAACGAAAGTGAAATTAGCCTTAAAAAAATACCAATAGCTTATTAGAGACGGGAAATTGGAGAGGAGAAAAGGGCAATTTGATTATGTTGATTGAGTTGATCGAATAAGAGCGGAAAATATAAAACATAAAAGCGAAAGATTTTATCTTTCGCTTTTATGTTTTATTATCTCGTTCCTATCTCCAAAACAAAATTATTTCTGAATTAAATCTAGAACCTTTATCCCTAATACAATGCCGTGATTTGTTTTTCTATCAGAAAAAGAGGTGAAATAATCAATTCGGAAAGGCCTAAATTTCTTAAATCCAAAGTTATTTAAACCAATACTAAACTCCTTATAGGTCGGTTGATCTGGTGTTTGGAGTAAGTGAAATCCAACAATAAACGAATATCTCGTCTTGTTTAAAAGCGGTATTTTATTTAATAGATAGCCACGAAAATCGTGTTCTAAGTGAAATTCAACATAGGACTTATTCGTACTATAGGAATAGTAGGGCAGTAAGTTGAATTGTTTATTGTAAATAGGCGTTGAACCAATAAAGGTTTGGTTTCCATTGAAATGCTTGTAATCCGTAAAGGGAATCTGATTCTGTTCAAAGAACTGACCAATGGAGATTCCGGTATACAACTCTCCAATATTGCCAATATTATTCTGATATTTCGTAGCAATAGAACCAAAGGTATAGCTGAAATTTCGGTCCGTTGTATTCAGTGCTTTTTCTAGGTGAATCTCTAAAATAGGATACTTCGATTGTTGTATATACTGTTTTTTATTGGGATAACTAATGGTCTTTTGATCAAATACCACTTGTACATTGACGTGAAGTTTAGCAACCCCATTCGGTTTGAAGGTTGGGCTATCAAAATCAGAAGGATTCAACGGGTTGTTTGAGGTAAAATCCAACGTGGGTACAAACGGAGGGTTTTGAATGTTGTTGTACAAATTATCTCGATAGGCATATTCTAATCGACCATCAAATTTGAAATTAGTCCAGGCATACTGGCTGTAATGCAAAGCGATGAATTTCTTTTGAAAATATTTCGCATAGTTCTTTCCAAACCAAGCAGAAGCAAAAGAGTTGATGGGTTTTTTAATCGGATCATCCTGATTAAATTGCTCAATCGCTTCACCTGCTTCTAATCGAAGGGTACGATAATTTTGTTGATTGAAAACATGAGAAGCATAACCAGAAAATCGAAACTTATTCTCACTAAAACCATAGCTGACATTTACCCCGTAAGACGTTGCCGCATTATCAGCACGCAATTTGGTATAATCAATCCCTGAGGTGATATTAAATCCCTGTACCGCATTAAAAGCAAAGGTTGAAAGTAAACCGTGGTAACTATAAGTGCTGTTTTTGTACGAGTTGACGTATTTGTAGCCTTTAATTAATTTGAAAATCGTAAAATTATTTGTGCGCTTGTCAATAGAATCCAAAATAACTTTGGTATTATCTGTTAAGAAAATAGACTTCTGATCAAAGTATTTCTTTTCACTTTCAAGTAAGTGAAAAGGACGAACAGCCGCTAGTTTATCTTCCGCATTGGCGTTGTAATTGGCGGTAAAAGTCAAGTACTCATTGGTCTTATTTTCCATTAAATGAGCGGGTTTTTCCGTGTAATTCGTAAAACTACTCTCAAATTTACCGATGAAGTCAAAAACAATAAATCGACCATCAAAAACCAACGTTTGAGCTGCTTTTACATGGGCATCCAAGGTTGGAGAATAGGTATAGGTCTGTTTAATCTGTAAGTTGTTGATATTTTTTGCATTGACGTTATTCCCTTGCATTTTAGCATAGAAAGACAAAACCTGCCAATTCTTGCTTGTAAATTCGATGTACCCTTCCATAATAGGCTCTCGATCGCGCTTGGGCGTAAAATATACGCGATAAATGGTATCGTCACCAACTTGATCTTCCGAAATAATATCAAAGAAATAATACGTATTCGCGTAGGGAAGTAGCGGTGAAACAACATTGATTCGCTTGGAAGTTTCTGAACTAAAAATATTAAAATCATTATCGGTTCCCGTTAAGAATAATAAATCCTTCGCATTCCCACTTTCCTGAAGGGCATGCACTGTTTCCTTACTGATGATTTTATTGCGATAATCCAAGTCAGAATTAATCTCGCTGAGGTAAATGAAATTACCTGCTTGCTCACTATCAATATCCAAAGCAGGATCCAAATCCTTGCGTTTTTGACCTAAATAAGAAGAACGTTGGGTATTGAGTTGTAAATCACCTTTCGCATAATAGGATACTTGATAGTTGTTGGTTCGTTCTTTGAAATGGTCATAGACCAATGAAAGCAAATAGGAAGCATAGACATCCTGTTGATCCGTATATAAAATATTGCGTTTATCTAGTGGAGTGAGCGGAATGATCAAAGAATCTGTTTGGTTCTTATATTTGATTCGCTCGTTTTCATAGCCCTCTTTCTGAATAAAAATGGGCTGCTTAGAATCCCAATTAATTGTAAAATAACCAGCTTCATCTGTACGGGTTTGGTGAACCGTTCCAGGAATAAAAACCAAACACTGCGCCAGTGGTGCCTCTTGTTCATTGGTTATTCTTCCCGTAATAGTTTGTCCATAACACCAATTGCCTAATAGAAAGACTAAAAGGGAAACAGAAGATAAAACAAGTTGTATTACATTTTTATACATTAATCCTGAAAAGCATGAAGGGCTAGTGTGTAACTTTTTAAACCAAATCCAAGAATCACTCCTTGGCAGTGAGCCGCTAATTTAGACGTATGACGAAACTCTTCACGGGCATGGGTATTGGAAATATGTACTTCAATGACAGGAGTATCAATCGCCGCAATAGCATCTCCTAAAGCAATAGAAGTATGTGTATAAGCGCCTGCATTAAAAACAATACCCGCATAGGTAAAACCAACTTCGTGTAATTTATCAATTAATACACCTTCAATATTGGATTGAAAATAATCCAATTCAACAGCGGGAAACTCACGTTGTAATTGCTCAAAATAAGCCTCAAAACTCGTGTTTCCATAAATAGTTGGCTCGCGTTTACCTAATAAATTTAGATTGGGCCCATTGAGTATTAGAATTTTCATGCTTTCAATTTAGTGGAACAGTAGAACAAAGATATTTAATATTCAGGTTGATTAAACAAATGAAAGACGAATATTTAATCAAGAGGGGATTTCAGTTTCCTCTCATTTTGAGGCTCTTAAATTTTTTAAGGATTCATAAAAGAGATTTTTGCCTGAATTAACTAAATATTAACTATTTGTCGCAACGGAATAACTGATTGATTTACAATATCATGTTAATTTTTTAAATTTACAATGTTTCTTTAATGTTATATTTTTATTAAATAAACGCCTTATTGTGGCGGGATGCCTTAATTTCGTACTCAGTTAATAGAAAAAAATTAATGAATATGAAAAAATTAGTACTATCGTTAGTAGCTGTTGCTGCTTTTGGATTCACAGCTAACGCTCAAGAAAAAGAAAAACCAACGTATGGTTTCCAAGAAGGAAATTTCATGATTGAAGGAAGTTTTCAAATTTCTGACCGCGTTGTTAAAGATTCAGATTCTGGTGACAAACAAAAAATGACACATTATAAATTTAATCCTAAGATTGGATACTTCTTATCTGATAAAGTAGCTGTTGGAGCTTCTTTAGGATTTGGAAAAGGGTTTTTAGAATCTGATGTGTTAGCAGATGACGTTACTGGAACAACATTATTCGCTGGTGCATTTGCTCGTTACTACTTCTTAGAATTAGGGAACCGTTTCAAAACGTATGCTGAAGTTGGAGTAGGATACCAAGAAAATAAAGTTTCTGATGCTAAATACAAAGAAACAGGAATTGCTGCAGGAATTGATTTAGGATTCAACTATTTCGTTACGGAGAAATTAGCTGTTACTTTTGCTTTAGGTAATGTATTTAGCTATAGCAATTATGATGTAAAAGTGGATGGAGTTAAAGAAGGAAGTATTTCTAACACAGACGCTAACTTAAACGTTTTCAATAACTTCTTTGATAACGCTACATTCGGATTAGTATACAAATTCTAATCGCAGAACGGTAAATAATAGAATACAAGAAAGAGCTTCAGTTTTGAAGCTCTTTTTTTTATCTTTGAATGAAACGAATCAAGAGAAAATGAGCACTAAAATCTGGCAAAATACCCTACAATCTTATATCCATTATTTAAAATTAGAACGGGGGTTAGCAGAGAATTCAATCGAAAGTTATGAATTGGATTTGCTGAAGTTTGTTCAGTTTTTAAGCCATAGTGAAATAGAGGTAGCACCGAAAAACGTTACGCCAGCTCATGTTAATGAATTTGTTTATCAATTGTCTACGGTTTTAGCACCTACTTCACAAGCGCGAATTATCTCAGGGTTAAAGAGTTTTTTTACTTTTTTACTTGTCGATGGTCAAATTGAAAAAGCGCCTACAGATCTGTTAGAAATCCCCAAACTAGGCCGTAAACTACCAGAAGTCTTAGCGATGGAGGAAATTGACGCCATGTTGGCAACATTAGATCTTTCTACAAACGAAGGGTATCGCAATAAGGTGATGTTGGAACTATTGTATAGCTGTGGATTACGTGTAAGCGAATTAGTCAACCTGCGCTTGAGTGATTTGTTCTTTGAGGAAGGTTTTATTCGGGTAATAGGTAAGGGAAGCAAACATCGATTTGTTCCCATAGATCCAGATACAATGGAACTTATTACAATGTATAAGCAATCGATTAGAAATCATATGCAGGTCAAAAAAGAAGATACGGATATTGTATTTTTAAATCGAAGAGGAGGAAGACTAACGAGAGCGATGATCTTTACTATTGTCAAGCAAGCTGCCCAAGAAGCCAATATTCAAAAGAATGTCAGCCCACATAGTTTTAGGCATTCCTTTGCCACGTATTTGCTGGAAAATGGAGCGGATATTCGAATGATTCAACTGATGTTAGGACATGAATCAATTTTAACTACAGAAATCTATACGCATATTAGTAGAGAGAAGTTAAAAGGCGTAATGGATAGGTATCATCCTAGGAGTAGGCAGTAAGTTGAGGGTTAAGGTTATGAGTTAGGGGATATGGGGTGAAGGTTATGAGTTAAGAGTGGTTTTGCTATAATTGAATATTTTCCAAAGATCAAAACAGCAAAAAACAAAATAAAAAAAGGCGAAAGATTATCTTTCGCCTTTTTTAGTATTATTTCGCTATGTTAATAGCTCTTGTTTCTCTAATAACGGTAATTTTCACTTGACCTGGGTAAGTCATTTCAGTTTGGATTTTTTGTGAAATATCGAAAGACAATGTAGCTGCCATTTCATCTGATACTTTTTCACTCTCCACAATTACACGTAATTCTCTACCTGCTTGAATAGCGTATGAGTTTTTCACTCCTCCAAATTCATTGGCAATACCTTCTAAGTCTTTTAAACGTTGAATGTAAGAATCCAATACTTGTCTTCTTGCTCCAGGTCTTGCTCCAGAAATAGCATCACAAACTTGAATAATTGGTGCAATTAAAGTCGTCATTTCAATTTCATCGTGGTGTGCTCCAATGGCGTTGCAAACTTCTGGTTTCTCACCAAATTTCTCTGCCCATTGCATACCCAAGATTGCGTGTGGTAATTCGCTCTCTGTTTCAGGCACTTTACCAATATCGTGAAGTAATCCCGCACGTTTCGCTAATTTCACGTTCAATCCTAATTCAGCAGCCATTAAACCACATAATTTAGCAACTTCGCGCGAGTGTTGTAATAAGTTTTGACCGTAAGACGATCTATATTTCATACGTCCAACGATTTTAATCAATTCTGGGTGTAACCCGTGAATTCCTAAATCGATAACCGTTCTTTTTCCAATTTCAATGATCTCTTCCTCGATTTGTTTGGTTGTTTTCGCAACAACTTCTTCAATACGAGCAGGGTGAATACGTCCGTCTGTTACCAAACGGTGTAGTGATAATCTCGCAATCTCACGTCTTACAGGATCAAAACAAGAAAGGATAATTGCTTCTGGTGTATCATCTACAATAATTTCAACTCCAGTAGCCGCTTCAATCGCTCTAATGTTACGTCCTTCACGACCAATAATTCTACCTTTTACATCATCTGATTCAATGTTGAATACAGATACACAGTTTTCTACTGCCTCTTCTGTACCTACACGTTGAATCGTATTGATGATAATCTTTTTCGCCTCTTGTTGTGCAGTTAATTTCGCTTCTTCAATCGTATCTTGAATGTACGACATAGCGTCTGCTTTCGCTTCTGTTTTTAAGCTTTCAATAATCTGATTCTTTGCTTCTTCAGCGGTTAAACCAGAAATAATCTCTAATTGCTCAACCTGTGTACGGTGTAAGCGATCAACTTCTTCTTGTTTTTTCTCTATATGTTCAAGCTTAACATCGTAATCTTTGATGATTTTTTCGCTTTCTTCTGCTGCTTTCTTCGCTTTTGATAGTTCATTAGAAATCTGAGATTCTTTATCTCTCGTTCTCTTTTCTGCCTCAGCCATCTTCTTATCGCGTGCTAAAATCACTTGCTCATGCTCCGCTTTTAGCTCAATAAATTTTTCTTTTGCCTGAAGAATTTTCTCCTTTTTAATAGATTCTCCTTCCGTTTTTGCGTCGCGTATAATTGTCTTAGCTTCATTATTAGCGTTTTGTAAAACAGATGAAGCATGGTTTTTTTCTAGGTATTTTGCGATAGCAAAACCTATGCTCCCACCTACTAAAACTCCTCCAACAATAAATAGTATATCCATATGTGTTTTATAATTATATAAAAAAAAGCCCACATCAGTAGAGTTGCATAAACTCTGATTTAAACAAGTTTTGGGTTAGCTTGCTGTTCAAGGATCTGCATAAATGCAGCATGCTTTAGTAGCAATGATTCACCCATTTTAATTTGTTAGTGTTGAGTTTATCAAAACGGTTTACTAATGTGAGCAGTATCTTTTTAGTTTTTCCTTTAAATAAGAACGTGTTATTTTGAAAGTATACGATCTAAAGCTTCATCTAATCGAACCAAGCGATCAACAGCTTTACTGTAATTCTCAGACTTATCAATTGTCTTCTGTTCCGTCTGTGAAGCTAATTGTAAAGCGCACATTGCCAGAACATCTTGCTTATCTCTTACCGCATAGCTCTCCTCAAACTGATTAATCATGATATCAATTTTCTTTGATGCTGAACGCAATGCCTCTTCCTGCGCATACGTTACCGTTAACGGATAGACGCGATCAGCTATCGATATCTTGATTTTTAGTTGTTCATTTTGACTCATAGCTAGCTTTATTTACTGAGTTGAGCGATACAGTTGTCAATCTCTCTTATCAATGAATTTATCTTGAGTTTCGTATCTTTTCTTCCTTCGTCACTGCCCAATAGTGAATTGGCTAATTGCAGAGATTCATATTTTTTATAAATATCATCTAATTGATGCTCATTTTGCTGTATTTCTTGCTGCGCCTCAATTAAATGTTGTTTAAGCGTATTGTTCTCCGCTTCCAATTGATCTAATCGCTGTACAAGTTTGGCAAACTTTACTTCCAATGCATTAATTATGTCCGTTAGTTCACTCATGTCACAAAATAAATATTCACTATTCTTTTACAAAGTTACAATTAGTATTTAGATTTTAAAATATTTTCTGTGAAAAGTTCGAGTGAATGGATAGGAAATTGTTTAATAACTAACTATTGAAAGTATAATCTGTTTTTTGAATGGAAATTAGTAAGAATCATCACTTTAATTCAATAGACAAAAAGGAGTTGTACTGCTAAAACACGATATTCCGCTTTTTTGATCACGCTAATCGTTTATTCTGTTCTATTTTTTCTTCTTTCTATCTGCTTTGAATCTCTTGATATACCTCTTCAAGAAAAAGGTTATTTTGCGAACGAAACTCAAACGAAACCCAACCTTGATTCGAACAAAACGCCCATTTATTTTTAGTGACAACTGAAGATGAATGCAGTCAATAAAGCAGTTTAAGTACAAAATGAACCAATAACGGGAGCCTTGGAGAAAATAAGCAAGGGTATTTCGCAGCTTGTCTAACAGAAGTCTATTATTTGCAGAAAAGGGTTCGCCAATTTTAGATTATTCTTTATTTTAGCAATAAATTATAAAATATGAAAAAGAGTTTAACTGGTTTTTTTGTTTGCTCTGCCTTGTTTGCTTTTGGACAATCTCAATCAATAGAATTTGCTAACCCCCTGAATATTCCCATTAATGCTTCTGGTAATTTTGGAGAATTAAGAGGAAGTCATTTTCATTCTGGATTGGATATTAAAACGCAACAACGCATTGGATTACCCGTTTATGCCCCTGCGGATGGATATGTTTCTCGAATCAAAGTCTCAACTTGGGGCTATGGGAAAGCCTTGTATATTGATCATCCTAATGGAATGACTACGGTATATGGCCATTTAAACGGCTATGAAGGAGCAATTGCGAAACGCGTGTTTGATACGCATTATAATCAACGCATATTCGAAATTGAAATCTTTCCAAAACGCAATGAAATCCCCGTGAAAAAAGGTGATATTATCGCTTATACTGGAAATACGGGTGGTTCTGGTGGACCTCATTTACACTACGAATTTCGCGATACAAAAACTCAAGCCATCATCAATCCTTTGAGTAAAGGAATGAAAGAGATGTTAATTGATACGGAAGCTCCAACAGTGAATGCAGTTTATGCTTATCCCATTTCAGCGGAGGCAACCATCAATAAAAATATAAGCCCCGTGCAGCTGGCATACAAAATGCGCAATGGTGTCCTAGTAGCGGACCCTATTACAGCCAAAGGGAAAATTAGTTTCGGTATCGATATGCATGATACCGCTAATAATAATTCAAATAAGAATGGCGTTTATAAGGTGGAAACTTTTATTAATGGTACACCAAGCTTCAGCTATCAGTTTGATACATTTACGTTTAGTGAAACAGGTTTTGTTAATGCACTAGTGGATTATGGACGGGTAAAACGCACCAAAGCCAAGGTGCAAAAAATGTTTGTTGAAATTCCATACCCTTTATCTGTATTAAAAGTAGACAAAGGAAATCAAGGAATCTTAACCGTAAAACCAGGGGAGAGCTATACGTATAAAATAGTAGCTTCTGATTATCATGGCAATCAAACAACCATTGAAATTCCCGTTACGTATGCGGATGATTTCGTAGCTCGTGTGGATAGTATGGATGTAACGGAAGGCGATCGTTATGATCTTGTTTCAACGAAAGAATTTATTTTCGAAAAGGATTTCGCAAGTGTAAGTATTCCAGCCAATACGTTTTACCAAGACTTTACCTTTATCTTTAATGCTAAAGATAAAGTAGTCACCTTGCACAAAGATGTTGTAGCAGGTTTTAAAAATATGACACTGACAGTGGATATGAGTAATTTTGGATTGACAGATGCAGAATTAGAAAAAGCCTATTTGGCACAACTCGGAGCTAATGGTAGTAAGTCTTATGTAAAGACACATAAAAAAGGAAAACTATTTACGATTTATACCAAAAAACTAGGAAATTACTCCTACGGTATCGATACGACACCACCTAAGATTTATCAACCGAGTTTCAAAGAAGGGGATTGGTTGAGTAACGCGGACAGCATTTCTTTTTTGATACAAGACGTAGATACGGGAATTAATACGATTGAAGGAAGTATTAATGGGAAATGGATTTTGTTGGACTACGATTATAAAACAAAAAAAATAGTACATTTATTCCGTGACGGAGTCGTGACTTCTGGACGCAATGACGTTGTGATTAAAGTGACGGATAACATGAATAACGAAGCAACTTATACCACACATTTTTTTAGAAAATAACAGATGATACATCGATTGGGAATTACAATACTTGTTTTTTTATTGAGCGTAAGTTTATACGCTCAAGAACTTGTTGTGCTAAAGGGGAAGGTCGTGGATAGCAACAGCAAGAAGGGAATTCCCAATGTTACTATTACCGTTTACCATGGTAAGCGGGTAGATGAACAGGCGGTGTTAGGGATGGTTGTTACAGATGAAAAAGGAAAATTCTCCTTGGAATTTCCTCAAGTCGAGGAAGTTTATGTAGAGCTACCAAGTTCGTTGCAGTGTCAACAAGGAAAGCAAATAGACTTTGCGAATAAGAAAGTAAATTCGGTTGTTTTTGATTGTATTGCTCCATTGAATGATGGACGAGAAAAAACAATTCAAATCCTGAAAGAAGAACCTAGAAAACAGGAGCAAGTATTGGATAATATCACGATTGTAACACCTAAAGGAGGTTTTGAACGAGATTTATCTAGTGTGAATTTGTCAGATATTGCACCTGCTGCCGCTACAACGAATCGGTTAGAAACAGTATTAACTACATTGGCAGGAGTGAATTCCAACAATGAGTTGAGTAGCCAGTATACAGTGCGTGGCGGAAGTTTTGATGAGAATTTGATTTACGTGAATGGCGTAGAGATGTATCGCCCTTTTTTAGTGCGTTCTGGTAAACAAGAAGGATTGAGTTTTATCAATCCGACCATGGTAGAAGATATTTCATTTTCAGCAGGTGGATTTAAAGCGAGATATGGCGATAAATTGTCTTCAGTTTTGGATATTACTTATCGTAAGCCTACTGCGAATAAAGCGTATCTGCAAGCCAGTTTTTTGGGTGCCGGGGCAACGGTAGATTTAGTTTCTAAAGACAAGGCCTTAACGGCTATTCTGGGCATGCGTTATCACAACAATCGCTTGTTGATGAATCGCAAAGATGATGATGGCTACTATAAGCCTTCTTTTATGGATGCGCAGACCATTGTGAATTATAAGTTAGATGAACAATGGAATTTTAGCTTTTTAGGGAATATTACCGGAAATCATTATAAGTATGAACCCAACCGAGCAGATGTGTCTTTTGGGGCCTATAATAATACGTCTAATGTAACGGTGTTGTATGACGGAAAAGAGGAGGATAAATACAGCTCCTTATTTGGTGCTTTTACATCAACCTATGCTTGGGATACGAATAACAAAGTTGAAGCAATTATTTCAGCTTATCATACGCAAGAAAAAGAGTATTACGATATAGAAGCTTCTTATTTATTAATTGATCAACAAGAAAATGATTCGGATCCTCTTTTTGGATCAGATATTGAACGACCTGCCCCAATCAGAAAAGGAGTAGCTTCTCAGTTTTCGCATGCTAGAAATAATTATGACGCCTTAGCGGTAAGTGCAGAAATAAAAGGAAAACATCTAATTCAAGATGCCGATGCTTCGTTGCACTGGGGAGTGAAATATACGAGAGAAAATATCAAAGACCGCTTATCCGAATGGGAGTTGATGGATTCTTTAGGGTATGTTTTGCCGAATATACATCCGTATGCAACGCTTCATACACAGCACAATGTGGATATCAATCGATTCATGGCGTATGGAGAATGGGATAAAGCGCTGTATACAGACAAGGCAAAAATCACCCTGAATGCGGGTGCTCGTATGCAGTGGTGGAAGATGTCTGAAAGTGATAAAGGAAAAGTGGTGGTGAGTCCAAGAGCCCAAATCGCTTTTGAACCTAATAACTGGGAGAAAGAGATGTTGTTTACACTAGCTATGGGATTATATCAACAGCCACCCTCGTATCGAGAATACCGAGGATTTGATGGAGAATTAAATCCCGATTTAAAAGCACAAAAAGCTTGGGTCATTGTTTTAGGACATAATTATCAATTTAAATTGTGGGAAAGAAATTTCCGCATGCAATCGGAAGTGTATTATAAAAATATACAAGACGCTAATATTTATACGTTAGATAACGTGCGTATGCGTTATGTAGCTAACAACGATGCAAAAGCGTATGTATATGGTGCAGATGTGCGTTTGTACGGAGAATTTATTAATGGTACAGAATCTTGGGTGAGTTTTGGTTATATGAAAACAGAAGAAAATTACCAAAATAAAGGCTATATCGCAAGACCAACGGATCAACGATTGAAGTTTGGCTTGTTGTTCCAAGATTATGTTCCTTCTATTCCCAATCTGAGATTGTACCTGAATGCGGTATATAATACAGGGTTGCCTGGAGGTTCACCAGCTTATGTTGATCCTTATTTATACCAAGGTAGATTACGCGATTATAAACGAGCAGATATTGGTTTCAATTATGTATTCAAAGACAAAACTATTGGTCAAGATAGTCGTTGGTTGCAAGGAATTGACCATTTACAAGTGGGAATAGAGGTGTATAACGTATTTAATTTTGACAATGCAATTACCAATACCTGGATTAGAGATCTCAGCAGTAATAAAGAGTATGCTATACCAAATTATATGACCAATCGAACCTTTAATATTAAAGTCGCTCTAACGTTTTAATTTTTTCGCAGAGCATTTGTAAAAAACGTATCTTTGAATCATCAATAGTGAAAAGAATGAAAACAAAAGTAGGTTTAATAGTAAGTGTTTTTTCCGCTGTGTTGTTTTTTTCTTGTAAAGGACAAGAGGAAAAGCCAAAAGTAATCTATAAGGATGAGGTAGAAACACCAGAACAACAAGAAGCAGTTAAAGAAAAAACAGAAGATATCAGAATTGCTGATTTGCCTTTGGTTGTCGGTAGTTCTTCCTATTTAATTCACCCCGTTGGAGAAGTAAGAGTATATGCTAGTCCAAGTAAATACGGAACAAGTAAGGTGAACCAATTTTCGTATACTGTTTCCAATTACGTTCCATTTGAAATTACAGGGTATTTAGAAAACCTGATGTTTCAACATAAAGACTCCTTGGAGATTAGACCCTTGACAAATAAGAAAATCCAAATTCAATCAGTGGTGTATTTGAATACCATCGCAGAAAAATTGAAAAAAAATATCTTGGTCTATAATGTTTTTGATGCAGATACCAATCGTGATGGTAAAATTGATTCCAATGATATCAAAACGTTGTACATCAGTAAGAGTAGTGGAAAAGAGTTCAAGAAATTAAGCCCTTACTTACAAGAACTGTTAGATTGGACCGTAATTGATGTGCAAAATAGATTGTATTTCAGAACGATTGAAGACATTAATAAAAATGGAGCTTTTGACAAAAACGACAACGTCAATTATTTCTATATTGATTTGACAGATCCTACCTGGGAAGTTAAAAGTTACGATCCGTTAAATATAATAAGCGTAGAAGAAACAACAGAGACACCTCCTACAGAAGAAGTGTTATAGAAAAATAAATAAATATCATGCCCCCAAGATGCTTAAATATCTTGGGGGCATTTTTTATGCGGTATATGGAAGGAATCTCTAAGGCTATCCTATGATAGGAAAAAGGAAAATAAGAAGCTGTAGTGAAAGGAAATGAGCTTGTTAAGGAGAGATAGGCCTGAAGGAATACGAATATAAAAGCGTAAAAAAGGTTGTAGCGCTTAAAATCGGTTTGTAACTCAATTAAAGGGTAATATTCTCATAAAGTGAATATGGAGCAATATCAAATTCTTTTCAGTTGTAAAGTCGCTAAATAGTGTAAGGAATAAAATAAAATTAAAATTAATTATACTGCATTATTTTTAACTTTTAATCGTATGTCTATTTTTAATTTTATAAGTAAAAATGATATATTCTTTTTTTATTGTGTTTATTTTTGATTTATTTCTTGTTGTTTTTTGTGTTTTTATGTGTAAAAATAAATAATAATGTGACTTTTTTTACACTTTATGGTCTTAGATGTATACGAAATGAGATTTTGACATTGAGAGTTATCAATCTAGCTTTTTTCCTAAATGTAAACGCAAAAAAAAGAAGGAAGAAAGAGGAACGCTAGAAGGAAATCTACAGTTAATCGCGTAAACAGTTGTATTTATTGTATTAAATGGATATAAATTAATATGATAATATGAATTATTTGATGAAATTGTTTAATGACTTTGAGTGTTTTGTCTTGAGAAATTAGTTATTATAAAAGGTAAAATGCGAATAGGTGCATATTGTGTAAATCTCATTTTGTAATGTTAAAATATATGTTAATCTAAAAAATAAATAATAATTTTGTCACGCTTTAAACGAAAGTAAAAAAAGTAGTAATAGGCGAACATCTATTATCTTAAGTCCCCACTTAATAGAGAATCGTGCCTGTATTGCTATGCAGTATTGTCACGACGCAATATGTGAGGGTAGAGGTATTAATATTAATACATCATCACCACTAACATTATGAAACTAATTAAAACATTCGATGGTTTTTTAAGAGGCCATTTTAACTTCGAGAGCATTGTTAAAAGTATTTTAGCAATATCTCTTATTCAGCTGGTTGTGATTTGCTTAGGAGTAAATCTAAACTTTATTCATTTAGCTATTCCGCTATTGTATTTCTTTACAAGAAAAACGGCAAGCCATGTAGAACCGTCAGCCGGTGAATTCGTGTTGCATTTTAGCGTGGTTATTCTCGTGATTTTATTGCCGAGTTTGTTCCCGTTTAAATACATCGGATCGCTAATCTTTGCTTATGTATTAACGTACTTGATGTTGATATATAAGGAAGTAAAAACCATCAAACCTTCTTCAGCAAATCAAAGTATTTTAGGGTTTATCGGTTTTTTCTGCAATTACATGATTGCGTGTTTAATCGCTAAAACAATTTTCTTTTTAGTTACTTATATCTATGCTGATTTTGGTGTGGAATATGTATTCTTTCAAACAGGATTATCGGTTTTAGTTTTGTTGTTTAGTTTATTGAGTTTAGTAAACATCAATGGAGCAAATAAAACAATTCTAAATCAAGTGCCTGCTTTTATGGTTAATAAGGCAGATATCCAATCTTACAGCTATGTAGTGGAAGATAAAGAAAGAACAATTGTTGATTTCTTTGAAACAAGTGATGAATTCCTTGCTAATTCATTCTCTTTGGAAGATTTAGCTGATGCAGTTGGATTGAGTAAGCAAGAAGTTTCAACAGTGATTAATCACCAATTAAACTCTTCTTTCTATCATATGGTTGCGCAATATAGAATCTTACATGCAAAAGAACTGTTGCAAGAACGCAATAACTTGACTATTGAAGCCATTGTTGAAGAATGTGGTTTTAGTTCGAAATCAACATTTAATAAATATTTCAAACTTTTTGTTGGAAAAACACCATCGGTATATCGCAGTCAAATAGCTTAGTATTATTAGTATGGAATTTTATTTCAACTTAATTGTATTAACAGCAACAATTATCTTTGGCAGTATCTCATTTATTGTCAATCGAACGTTGACGACGACGACAAAAACGCAAAAAATACTTCATGTTTTTTTGCTGTTTTTTATTCTGCATATTGTTACGATTCTCTGTTTGAGATTGGCAGTACCAGATGATAGGTTTCTGAGTTTGGGTTTGCCGTTAAATACAGCGTATGCGCCTACATTTTATTGTTGCTTGGTTTTGCTTTCTGAAGAAGTGAAGAAAACTGGGCATGTACAGCGGTATCCCTTTTTTATCTTGCATTTTATTCCAACGATTATTTTACTCGCCTTTTATGGGTTCTTTTTGAGTAAAGAAGTTGATATGAATGATCAGGAAGCCTATGGGTATCTAATTGTACTTTATTCAGTTGAGGTATTGCAATATGTAGGGTATGCTTTTACGGGGTATTTCAAGATTAATAAGTTGATGCTGAATAATAGCGTCCGCCTATTGATTCTCCGCGTTATGTGGATCATGATTTTTATGGCCTTAGTGTCATTAGGTGTTGTTTTTTATAATAACGTCTTGTATTACGACTTATCTGTTACTTATCTCGCTTTATTGTGTTTCTCTGTGGTGATTTTTAATTACTATATGGCGAGGTTGAAATACGTTAAAGTTGTACCAGTCTCAGAAGGCGAATTAGGAGTGGAATCCACAGGAGATGATCAAGCGTTGTTGAAATATGAGAAGTCAAAATTAGCAGAAGACGTTTTACTCGCTTATAAGGTGAAAGTAGAACAAGTATTAGAAGATAAAAAGTCATACCTCAAACTCAGTTTTACGTTAGACGACCTGGAGCGCGAAAGTAAAATTGCCAAGCACCATTTATCGCAGTTCTTTTCAACCATGTATGGTATGAATTTTAATGCGTATGTCAATAAATTACGCGTTGAATATGCAAAGGAATTACTTGAAATAAGAAATTTCGATATCTCTGTTTCTGAACTAGGGGATGAGTGTGGGTTTAATTCCCGTACTTCTTTTTTTAGAGCATTTAAAAAGTATGAAGGGGTTTCGCCTTCTGAGTATATTACAAATGTTTTGGAGAATCGATAAAACGATTTATTTTTTGCTTTCCTGTTTCTTTATAACTAAAGATAATTTGACTTTACTTATAAAAAAGAAAAAAGGCAACGGTACGTCTTTACAAAAAACAAAAAAACACCCTCCACAAGTACCCAACTTCATTTCTCCTCACTATTTCATTTGCATATAAAAAGAGTTGTTTATATTTGTATTAGCATTGAAGATTTCAATTGATAATAGAAAAATAATTTACAAGCGTAGTAAAGTAAAAAAATAGAAAGAATGATTATACAACCTAGAACTCGTGGATTTATCTGCTTAACGTCTCATCCTGAAGGATGTGCAGCGCATGTTAAACAACAAATTGCCTATGTTCAATCGAAAGGAAAAATAGCGAATGGACCTAAAAAAGTACTTGTAATTGGTGCTTCTACTGGTTTTGGATTAGCATCACGTATAGCTACAGCTTTTGGTTCTGACGCAGCTACTATAGGTGTGTTTTTCGAAAAGTCAGCTACAGAAGGCCGTCCAGCAACTGCAGGTTGGTATAATTCAGCAGCATTTGAACAAGAAGCTGCAAAAGCAGGTTTATATGCAAAAAGCATCAATGGTGATGCATACTCGGATGAGATTAAAAAACAAACAATCGAATTGATCAAACAAGATTTAGGTCAAGTAGATTTAGTGGTATATAGTTTAGCTTCACCTAGACGTACACACCCAAAAACAGGAGTAGCTTATGCTTCAGTTTTAAAGCCAATCAACGAACCTTTCTCTAATAAGACTGTTGATTTCCATACAGGTGTAGTGTCTAATATTACAATCGATCCTGTAACAGAACAAAGCGATATTGATAATACAATCGCAGTAATGGGAGGAGAAGATTGGAAATTCTGGATGGAAGACTTAAAAGCAGCAGGTGTTTTAGCAGATGGCGTAAAAACAGTAGCGTATTCTTACATCGGGCCTGAGTTAACTTACCCTATTTATAGAAACGGAACAATTGGTATGGCTAAAAATGATTTAGAAGCAACTGTTCCTACAATCAATAATTTATTATCAGATTTACACGGAGTATCCTATGTGTCTGTAAATAAAGCGCTAGTAACACAATCAAGTTCAGCAATTCCTGTAGTTCCTTTATATATCTCTTTATTGTATAAAGTGATGAAAGAGAAAAATATTCACGAAGGATGTATTGAGCAAATGTACCGCTTATTTGACGATCGTCTATATGCAGATAAACCAGTAGGATTAGATTCAGAAGGAAGAATTAGAGTAGACGACTGGGAAATGAGAGAAGATGTTCAAGCAGAAGTAGCTAAACTTTGGGAGCAAATCAACTCAGAGAATATCAATGAGATTTCAGATTTAGAAGGATACAGAAAAGACTTCTTTAATTTATTTGGATTTGAATTCGACAATGTTGATTACAATTTGGAAACTAATGAATTAGTTGATGTACCAAGTATCAAATAAGAAAATATAAGAAAATATAAGAATAAAAAAAAGTCGATGGAATTCCATCGACTTTTTTTTTAGGATATAGGCAATGAGTTTTGTGAGGTTTGCTTTTTGTGAGGTTTGCTCTTTGTGAGGTTTGCTCTTTGTGAGGTTTGTGCTTTGTGAGATTTATCGATTAAAGAAGAATCTATCATCATCTCGTAATCCACACCCTGTATGTCACCCCGACGAAGGAGGGGTCGCATCCCGCGCTCACACCCGTAATGATGTGAGGTTTGTGAAGTCGTAGGTTGCTTTTTTGCTTTTTTGTGTTTTTGTGAGATTTATCGATTAAAGAGGAATGTTGCACAAAAGCGTAAAATACCTTTACAAAAGACAATTTAACCCCAACGTAAGTCAAATAAAGAGCGTCAAATGTTTGAAAAGGCTGTAAAAATAAAAGGTGTTTGAGCGTAGCGAGTTCTTTTATTTTCAGCCTTGAAAACTAATTTGACCTTTATTTGGGTTAGTTGAAGGGGTTTTTGTTTCTTTTTTACCCTTTAAAAAAGAAAGGGGGGGTCTTTGTGAGGTTTGTTCTTTGTGAGGTTTGTTCTTTGTGAGGTTTGTTCTTTGTGAGGTTCGTGCTTTGCGAGATTTATCGATTAAAGAAGAATTTCTCATCATCTCGTAATCCACAACACCCTGTATGTCACCCCGACGAAGGAGGGGTCGCATCCCGCGCTCACACCCGTAATGATGTGAGGTTTGTGAAATCGTAGGTTGCTTTTTTGCTTTTTTGTGAGATTTATCCATTAAAGAAGAATGTTGCACAAAAGCGTAAAATACCTTTACAAAAGACAATTTAGCCCCAACGTAAGTCAAATAAAGAGCGTCAAATGTTTGAAAAGGCTGTAAAAATAAAAGGTGTTTGAGCGTAGCGAGTTCTTTTATTTTCAGCCTTGAAAACTAATTTGACCTTTATTTGGGTTAGTTGAAGGGGTTTTTGTTTCTTTTTTGCCCTTTAAAAAAGAAAGGAATGCTCTTTGTGAGGTTTGTTCTTTGTGAGGTTTGCTCTTTGTGAGGTTTGCTCTTTGTGAGGTTTGCTCTTTGTGAGGTTCGTGCTTTGTGAAGTTTGCTTACCACCTCATAATCTTATCGCCTCACCCTCTAATCGCCTCACCGTCTCACCGTCTCACCAAAATCACCCATAACCTCACCCCAAATATTTCTCTTGTAAATCCTGAACTACCTCTTGAATTTGTTGAGACAGCGTTTGTATGTATTGCGCTAGATCATCTTTCGTTTGGAACTCAATGGTTTTATCTTCTAATTTCTCTAAGGCAGGTACAAGATGATTGATTTGTAACTGTTTGAACATCGGTAACATTTTATGTGCGATATTGCTGATGGTATCATAATCGAAATCATCTTTTGCGTAGTTAAAATCGAGTACATTCTCTTGCGTACTATCCACAAAAATGACTACAAATTTGCGTAAAGCAGCACTATCTTCCCCAATAAATTGCTTGATTTGGTTGATATCATACAAATGCGCAGGTTTTTCATCCGAAAGCGCCGTATTTGATGTGGTATCCCATTCAATAGTATGATCAGGATGTAAAAGTTGAGTGATAAGCGTCAATAACTCCTGTAGTTGGATAGGTTTTTGGTGCGCGGAAGTAAATCCAGCATTGGTGAAATCCTCTAAAGTAAGGTCGCGTTTACCAGATAACGCGATGATGGGAATCTCGCGATATTTTGGATTGGCACGTACAAGTTGAATCATTTCAAACCCATCCATTTTGGGCATTTGAATATCACTTAAAATAACATCATAAGTATTTTGCTCTAAAACAGCTTCTATTTCCGATGAATCGTTGAGGATCTCAATATGCTTAAAGAGTGGAGAGAGAAGCTCTTCCATCAATTGGAGCTGAATTTTATCATCATCCACAACGAGGATTTTATTTTGATTCAATACAGTAAAGAGTTCTTTGTATTGGTGTACAGTTGTATGCGTATTGACTTGTACATCTGCTTCTTCTAAAGGCAAAGTCAACGTAAAAATTGAACCTTCGCCTAAGATACTTTCTACATTTATCTCACCTCCCAACAAGCCAATCATACGCTTGGATATATTGAGTCCCAAGCCTGTACCACCAAAGCGTTTTTCAATCCCTTCATTCGCTTGGCTAAATTCCTTGAAAATATTTTCAATTTGATTTTGTTCAATACCAATACCCGTATCAATCACTTTAATTTGCAATTGATCACCTAGTTTAATTGCTTCCACAAATACGCCACCTTTTTGTGTGAATTTCAGGGCATTTGTAATTAAATTAGTTACAATTTGCTTCAAGCGATACGGATCAGATATAAACGTATTGTTTAATGCCTGATCTACGGTCCATTTTAATTTGATTTTTTTGTTATCCGCATTGGGAACTAAAGGAGCACAGATGCTCTCTAGTAATTCTTTTGGATTGAATGCTTTTTCCTGAATGCTGATTTTATTGTTTTCTAACTTAGAGAAATCAGTTAAATCATTGATTAGATTAGCGATATACTGTGTTGAACTCTGTATGTTGTTGAGGTACTGTCTCTGTTTGGAAGTCAATTCTGTTGATTCTAGTAAATTAGAAAACCCAATTAAACTACCTAGAGGAGTTTGTAAATCATGGGTTACGGTTGCGAATAGCATGGTTTTACTGCGTAATAATACCTCTCTCTCTTTGTTGAGTTGTTCTAGTTTTAGACGATATTCTTGTGTTTGGTTGATGTCTTTGATGATAATCCAACCTAAAATAATAATCACAAATAAGGCTGATCCTCCAATATAAGCAATATTGGTAGAAGCTGTACTGATACGTGCCTTTGACTCATTGATATTCTGGTACGAAAGGGTAAGTAAGTTTTGCTCGATGCTCTCGAGAATCTTACGCAATTCATTCGTAATGTTTTTATTTTCTATAACTAATTTTTGCTCTTCTTTTAATAAGGTAGCCTGCTGTTGATTGACCTTCTCCTGCGCTTTGAGGATGATGGTTTCCATGGCAGTAATTAAAGAATCTGTGACGTTCGGATAATTGATGGTTTTGGTAATTGTATCCGTGTGGTCACCTTTAAATAATCGCGCCCAACCACTGCGTTTTTCTTTTTCTTTGGACTGGATTACAATGGGTTGTATTTTGCGCTCAATCTCATCGCGTATGTCGTAAATTTTATCAATGGCTTCGCTGTAATCTCGGTCTTCATTAATCTCTTTTCTCGCCTTGATGATGTTGTTGAAGCTGACTTTTTTCTTCTTTAATAAATCTTGTACTAAATCAATTTTCTGGTGAATCGCTTGATCCGTTGTTGTTAGTTTGATTCGGTCAATCTGATTCACCAATGTATCTAAATGGGAATAATAACTTTGGATGTCTTTATTGTTTCCGGTGACAATGGCATTTCTGCTGTATATCTCCGAAGAATACAGGTTATTTAGCGTACTACTAACAAGAAATATCTTATTGTTTTCCTTCACCACTTGCTCTTCTGGTAAGGTAAATTTTTTAGCCTCTTTATAGATGTAAAAACCCGAAAAGAAAACAGCTCCAAGTAGAATAATATACAAGAATATGATTTTGATCTTTATCGATTTTGAGGGTTTCATGTTGCGTCTCGTTAGAATTGAACTACAAATGTACAAAATGTTGCGTCTCGTTTTTGGATTTTGTAAATCAATGATTTTGTTTAGATGAAATGTTAAAATATTGAGTAAGGTTGTATTGTTGTATGTATTGTGTTTGGGTTGTTTGTTTGTTAAATTTTAATATAAAATAACTTTTTGTTTGCATGTTAATTAATATTGGTTAACTTTAGTAGAAACAATGTAATGAAGAGTGTGTTAAAGTGTCGGAGAGAGGCATTGATTGTATGTTTAGGTTTAATCAATTAAAACAGTGTGTTATGGCAAAAAATGATTTATTTAAGAAAGATTGGTTAGATATTGTATTTGCAGGTAGAAATAAGCAATACGGAGCCTACAAATTACGTCTAGAAAGTCCTAGGACCACCCTCTTAGCCTTAGGAAGTGGGTTGTGTTTATTCGCCTTTGTATTTGTGGCACCAACAGCTATTTCTTCTTTCTTTGAAGAAGACAATGAATTTGCTGGAGGAGTTATCGATTACGTGGAGCCTTTTGATAAAACCGTAGAACTTGTTGATGTGGTTATGCCAAAAGAAGAAGTAGAAGAAGTAAAGCCAATAGTAGAAGAACCTAAAACAGAGGAGGCGAGTGCACCTGCTTCTAGTATGGATGTAGAACGATTTACGATTTTAGAAGTAGCACCGGCAGATGAGATTACGGAAGAACCAGCAAAACAAGAAAACTTAGTAGATGTTTTGATTGGAACTACAACAATAGAAGGGAATGCGGCGGGTAGTATTTTAGTAACTGAAACGCCTGGTAAAACAGAGAATGGAACCGGCACAACAATAGGTACCGATGAAAGAGAGGGGGGGAATGAGATTGTTCACTTCACCACTGAAAGAGCAGAACCATTAGGAGGAATGGCTAATTTTAGCCAAATGTTTATCTCTAAGTTTCGTGCAATACACGTACCTGATAATACACGTAAAGTACAAGTGATTTTGTCTTTTGTTGTAGAAAAAGACGGTAGTATCACCGATATTAAAGTATTGCGTGATCCTGGATATGGTACAGGTACAGAGGCTATTCGCGTATTAAAAAGCATGCCGAAATGGAAACCTGCACGTCAGGACAATAAAACAGTACGATCTCAATTCACTTTACCCATAACGATTCAGGTGCAGTAAAGCGAGATAAATTGATAGATAGGTTTATAAATGACAAAAGCGATCCATGGATCGCTTTTGTTGTATAGTAAAGATTGTAATTAGTCTCTTGAAATTCCTCTTGAGATTACAATTTTTTGAATCTCAGATGTTCCTTCGTAGATTTGGGTGATTTTAGCATCACGCATCATACGTTCTACATGATATTCTCTAACGTATCCATTTCCACCGTGAATTTGAACGGCTTCTATAGTTGTATCCATTGCTGTTTTAGAAGCAAATAATTTAGCCATTGCACCAGAAACCGAGATATCTTGACCTGCATCTTTTTCAGCTGCAGCTTTTAAACATAACATTCGAGCTGCAGAAATTTGAGTAGCCATATCAGCTAATTTAAATGCAATCGCTTGGTGATTGATAATTTCTGTTCCAAATGCTTTGCGCTCTTTGGCGTATTTTAAAGACAATTCATATGCCCCTTGTGCAATTCCCAAAGCTTGAGAAGCAATTCCAATACGACCTCCATTTAATACGTTCATCGCAAAAGCGAAACCAAATCCGTCTTCACCAATTCTATTTGCTTTAGGTACTTTTACGTCTGTAAACAATAAAGTATGGGTATCAGATCCACGGATTCCCATTTTTTGCTCTTTTGCTCCAATTTCAAATCCAGGTAATCCTTTCTCTACGATAAAAGCATTAATTCCCTTGTGTTTCTTTTCTGGGTTTGTCTGTGCAATTACAATGTAGAAAGAAGCTGTACTACCATTGGTAATCCAGTTTTTTGTTCCGTTTAATAGGTAGTAATCTCCCATGTCAACGGCTGTTGTTTTTTGCGATGTAGCATCCGAACCTGCTTCTGGCTCAGATAAACAAAAAGCTCCGATTCCTTCTCCTGAAGCTACCTGAGTTAAGTATTTTTCTTTTTGTTCTTCGTTTGCATATTTTTCTAAACCTGCACAAACTAAAGAGTTATTAACAGATAACACTACAGCCGTAGAAGCGTCAACCTTTGCAATTTCTTCCATTGCTAATACATAAGATACGCTATCTAATCCACTTCCTCCATACTTTGGATCAACCATCATCCCTAAAAATCCAAGCTCTCCTAATTTCTTAATCTGCTCTGCTGGGAAAATTTGATGTTCGTCTCTTTCAATAACACCTGGTAATAATTCAGTGTGCGCGAAATCACGAGCAGCTTGTTGAATCATTAGTTGTTCTTCTGTTAATTTAAAATCCATTGATTGTATATTTTATGCTTTGTAATCTGAAAAATTTATGAGTTCAAATATAGCGGAATAATATCAAATATTCAATTACTATGCGTAAATTTATACCTATGAAAAATAGTCAATATCGCGTTATTGGAATCATGTCTGGCACCTCTTTGGATGGAGTAGATTTGGTGTATGTTACTTTGTCTTTGCATCAAGGAGCGTGGTCCTTTGAAATTGAACAAGGCCAAACGATTCCGTATACAGAAGCTTGGAGAAAAAAGCTCAAAACAGCAATTACCTTAAACAAAGCAGAACTAGATGTTTTGGATGAACAATATACGGTGTATTTGGCGCAAGTGATTACTGCTTTTATTCAAGAGCATGCCTTGGAATCTATTGATTTTGTTTGTTCTCATGGACATACGATTTTACATCGTCCAGATTTGGGGTATACCGTTCAAATAGGAAATTTATCCATTTTAGCCGATTTGATTCAGCATAAAGTGGTGTGTGATTTTCGCGTGCAAGATGTCTTGCTAGGAGGACAGGGGGCACCTTTAGTGCCAATTGGAGATCGTTTACTTTTTAGTGACTACGATGCCTGCTTAAATCTAGGTGGTTTTGCTAATGTATCCTATGAGAATCAATTGAACTATCGCATTGCTTTTGATTTGTGTCCTGTGAATGTATTGCTTAACGAACAAGCAAATAAATTAGGATTGCTATATGATGCAGCAGGACAAAAAGCACGAGAAGGAGCAATATGCAATCCTTTATTAACTGCATTGAATGGATTAGACTATTACAGTAAAACACCACCGAAATCACTGGGAGTGGAATATGTAACGAGCAATATTCAGCCGTTAGTTGAGTTATATCCAAATACAGCCGAAGACTACTTGGCAACTTTTGTGGAGCATATCGCCATGCAAATTGCACAAGGGATTCCTTTGCCGAAACACGCGAAAATTTTAGTAACAGGTGGAGGTGCTTTTAATACCTATTTGATGGAGCGCATTCGCTATTACGCACCTACTTATCAATTTGACGTTCCTCAAACGTTGTTGGTTAATTATAAGGAAGCGCTAATTTTTGCTTTATTAGGCGTACTTAAAGTGAGAGATGAAGTCAATACCCTAGCTAGTGTTACGGGAGCCCAATACGATCACAGTGCGGGTATTATTTACGATATTTTTGATCCAGTCTGGTAAGGAAGGGGAGATTTAAAAACGTTAATCTGCTTGTTTGGCACAATAAAAACGTCCTATCTTTGATTTACTTTTGCTCAAACGAAAGTGTTTTGCAGCGCTTTTTTTGTGAAAGCACTTGAAAAAGAATGATTTACATTAGATTAATTACCTATAGCGGATAGTAACCCTCTATTTTATACTTATGACCTACCAAGAAACTGTCTTGTGGATGTTTGAACAACTTCCTATGTACCAGCAGCAAGGAGCAATCGCTTATAAAGCTGATTTATCAAATATAGAAAAATTAGCTGCGCATTTGAATCATCCTGAAAAGGAGCTTAAAACGTTACACATTGCTGGTACGAATGGCAAAGGATCAACTTCATCTATGTTAGCTTCTATTTTACAAGAAGCAGGGTATAAAGTTGGTTTATATACTTCTCCTCACTTAAAAGATTTTAGAGAACGCATTAAGATTAATGGAGAAGAAATTACAGAAAATTTTGTTGTGGATTTTATTGCGACCAATAAATCGTTTTTTGAGCGAGAGTCGTTGAGCTTTTTCGAAATGACAGTTGGGATGGCTTTTGAGTACTTTAAAGAAGAGCAAGTAGATGTTGCTGTTATTGAAGTGGGAATGGGAGGACGATTGGATGCAACGAATATTATTACACCTTTGGTCTCTGTGATTACAAATATTGGAAAAGATCACGTGGCTTTTCTTGGAAATACAGTAGAAGAAATTGCAGGGGAAAAAGCAGGGATTATAAAGAAAGGTGTTCCCGTAGTGATTGGAGAATATGTAGACGAAACGAAACCTGTTTTTATTGCCAAGGCAAAAGCTGCGCAAAGTCCGATTTATTTTGCTTCAGAAACGTATGCTTCTAATACATGGACGTCTGATTTAAAAGGAATATACCAACAAAAGAATATACGCACGGTTCGTCAAACGATCGAATTGTTGCGCAAAGACTTCGTGATAACAGAAGAGAATGAAAGAGAAGGATTAAATCACGTAGTGGCTCATACAAAATTACAAGGGCGTTGGCAGGTATTACAAGAAAATCCGAAAGTTATTGCAGACACAGCACATAACGAACATGGGATTGCAATTGTGATGGAACAGCTCAAAACGGAGAAATACGAACAATTATACTTCGTTTTTGGGGTAGTCAACGATAAAGATTTACAAAGTGTATTGCCTTTTTTACCGAAAGAGGCTAAATATTTCTTTGCCAAGCCAAATATTTTTCGTGGATTAGATGGAAATATTTTAGCAGCGAAAGCAAAAGAATTTGGATTGGAAGGAATGGTTTGTGATTCAATACCAGAAGCTTATGCGAAAGCGAAGGCTGTTGCTAAGGCGGAAGACTTGATTTATATAGGGGGAAGTACTTTTGTCGTAGCAGAAATTTTATAAAAAAAAGTTTCAAAAAGCTTGCAAACATAAAATCCCGTCGTATATTTGCACCCGTAATCAACACATGATTACACGTTCATTAAGAAAGGGCGATTAGCTCAGTTGGTTCAGAGCATCTCGTTTACACCGAGAGGGTCGGGGGTTCGAATCCCTCATCGCCCACCATTCTTACACATATTGAAAATATTCCGAATTTATAGAAATATATATTAGGGCGATTAGCTCAGTTGGTTCAGAGCATCTCGTTTACACCGAGAGGGTCGGGGGTTCGAATCCCTCATCGCCCACAATATTTTAAAATAAAAGTTAATTCGGGCGATTAGCTCAGTTGGTTCAGAGCATCTCGTTTACACCGAGAGGGTCGGGGGTTCGAATCCCTCATCGCCCACAATATTTTAAAATAGAACGATAATAATTCGGGCGATTAGCTCAGTTGGTTCAGAGCATCTCGTTTACACCGAGAGGGTCGGGGGTTCGAATCCCTCATCGCCCACAATATTTTAAAATAAAACGATAATAATTCGGGCGATTAGCTCAGTTGGTTCAGAGCATCTCGTTTACACCGAGAGGGTCGGGGGTTCGAATCCCTCATCGCCCACAAGAAAAAAGCCTATTCATTGCGAATAGGCTTTTTTTGTTTATACCTACTACTTTCCATTTAAATATTTAGTTAGGCGAAAAGTGGGGGAGACTACAAAATAAATCTTCTTTTTTGATTCATTTCCCCAGTTCAGTTGTCTCCTCGACGCAGGAGAAGTCACATCCCATAAGTTGAAAAAAGAACTCTTAGCAAATCGGTTAATTTGTACGTTACCTGTTTATATTCTTTACTTCTCTATTTTTTACTTTTCAGTTTTTTCTCTTGCTAGTGATAAAAAAACACACTTTGAGGATTTTTGATAATAATTTAATCTTGCATTGAGGTTTGTTTGTATTTTTAAGTTAAAATATTAGAAATTATTTTAATTTATCTATGTTTTAAGGTAATTTCGATAGTGTTAATGATAAAATGATATTAGATTACATGTTGATAGAGAAGATAGGTAATAGAATCTAATAGAGGATTAATTATAATTGCTAGTATTATGAAAAGAAAATTATTTGCTGTGGCATTTTTTATGGGGTTTTGGGGAGCTTATTGTCAGGTTGGTATTGGAACGCGTTCACCAAATGTATCATCAGAACTAGATGTCGTTTCGAATGACAAAGGGATTTTAATTCCCCGTGTTGCTTTAACTTCTACGAAGGATACCAAAACGATTAAGGGAAACGATGGGAATGGTTATGAAAATAGTCTTTTGGTGTTTAATACTCTTGCGCAAAATGACATTACACCAGGATATTATTATTGGTATCAAGATAAATGGATGCGTATTTTAGATAAAGAAGCGCTGGAACAATACCTTACAACTTATGCGGGGAATGTGCATTATGATGGAAATACATTGACTTTTGTCAATGAAAATGGGGATACCGTTACCATGGATATGACTACGATTATTCAAGGTAGTGAAACAGTAACTACTTTGGTAAAAGACCCATTAAACAATGGAAAATATATCTATACCAATGAGGCTGGTGTAGAAGTGGTGATTGACGTAACAACCGAGGTGACGAATAACTTTGAAGAAATCATCAACAGAACGGAAGTTCAAGAGGTTTTAAATCAATACATCACAGAGAATGGCGGAAACATTCATTACGATGGCGGTTCGTTTACCTATCTAGATGAGAATGGGAATACGGTTACCATGGATATGACCACGATTATTCAAGGTAGTGAAACAGTAACTACTTTGGTGAAAGACCCATTAAACAATGGAAAATATATCTATACGAATGAGGCTGGTGTAGAAGTGGTGATTGAC